>JAIXVY010000278.1 GCA_027482505.1 Opitutaceae bacterium
CGATGAAGGCGTCTTCGATGCCGGCCTCGTTGAGGGTAGTCAGGTGCGGAGGCTCGGTCTCTATCGGATAGCGAGTGTCGTTGGACATGCGTAATTTTACGTCAGGCTTGGGGAGGCATGTAACCGGGGCAAGCGGTAGTCATCTCGGATTCGTTTGGCGCCGTGGCCGGTCGCGACGAGGTGAAGAATGCCATCCACCTTGCCCGAGGGGGTGGAACAGCCGCAGTGGGAGGGGGCGAGGACGGCGGAGGGAGGAGCAGGGAGACCGGAGCGACGGACGGACGGAGTTCGGCGGGCCGGAGAGGGGGAGCAGCGGAACGACGGAGCGACGGGCGGACGGAGGCTGGCAGGGGATGAGTCGGAGCGGCGGAAGCCGGAGGGATGAGAGCTGAAGGCTGAGACCTGAGAGCTGAGGCCGGAGGGCGGCGAGGCGGGGACGGGGCGTTTGGCAGGGGCTAGCGGCTTAGCGGCGCTTAGCGTTCATTAGCGGTCTACTACTTCAGTGCTTCAGGCGGCCGGTGCATCTTCGAAGGCTAGAACACGAATGCGCGTGCGTGTTGGATCGACGAGCGAGTTGCGCTGCTGGATTTGGGCCGCGGGAACCAGGTTCAACTCTTGGACGACGGCGTCGAATTCGCGCTGGGCGCGTTTGAACCGGGCGGCGTGCGCCGCGTTCTTGAAACGGGCGGGAGTCTTGGGCGCACAGGCCAGAACCGTCTTTCGCAGAGCGGCGTTTTGGGCCGGGGCGCGCGAGCGCACCACCTGACGCGCCCCTTCGCGCAAGAGGTCCATGACAGTTGTTCGTTCTTGGCGGGCGATGGTCGCGAGCGCGGCCAGCACCGCCTCGTGCTCGGCGAGGCTTGCGCGGCGCTTGGACTGTGCGAGCTGGTTCGGCATGGAGGTTGATTCAACCTAATGGCGCGTTCATGCCTGACAAGGGGGAAACGAGCGGGCCAGCCAGTCAGTCGTGGGCGCTGGCGATGGCCTTGCCGGCGGCCGCGACGGAAGCCGGAGGGTCGGAATGACGGAACGACGGTGAACGGACAGAGGCCGGGAGTCGGAGCGACGGAGATCTGAAACCTGAGGTCGGAGACTTGAGGGTCAGAGATCGGAGCGCCGTAGCGGCGGAAACCGGAGGGTCGGAGATCTGAGCGACCGAGGGCGGACGAAGGTTGGCAGGCTGAATATTCGGGGGCACCAAGCACTGAGAAGCTTCAGATTTTAACCACAGATTGCGCAGATAACACAGATACCGAACCCACGAGCGGACGACTCGCACCGTAGCTGTGTAATCGGAGTGATCTGTGGCCGTAGCTGCCGCTTTCTGGAAGCGAAGGAACGGTAGCATTTGGTTTAAACCGGCGGGATAAACGGGACTCGGCAGCGGCCGAAGGCGCTGCGCTTGACACCCGCGTCGAGCCGCGGAGCGGCGGGGTCGCGGCTCGAGGCCCGATCATCCCGCCTTTGTCTTCCGCAGGCACAAAAAAGCCCCGAACACCTTGCGGTATTCGGGGGCCAAAAATGGCGGGATGGACGGGACTCGAACCCGCGACCTTCTGCGTGACAGGCAGACGCTCTAACCAGCTGAGCTACCACCCCGTGATGGGAAAGGAGTGCGGACCGTAGAATCCGCCCCACTTCGGTCAAGGGCTTTTTCGGAGATTTATTCTTTTGGCGAAAAAAGACTCGGCGCGCATCCAGCCAAGACGTCGCGCCACAGGGCGGTTTCCCCGGGCAACCCGCTTTGGTCCAACGCTTCCGCGATCCGCGCCTCGGTGGGCTCGACCACGTCGTGCCGCGGATCGGCCGGCCATTCCGGGCGCAGCCGGCGGGCGAGCGCCCAGCAGGCCCAGGCGCGGGCGGCGCGTTGTGCGCGGCGGGGTTCGTTCATGCGGTCCGCGTAGTGCTGAAAATGCACGCGCGGGTTGCCGATGAAGATTTCGGGCGGGGTGTGGCCGAGAAACCAGGCCATCGCCGCGTAGGGCATGGGCCAGGCGCGCAGCTCGGGTTCGTCGCCGCGCAGGTCGGCGCCCATGGCGCGGTCGAGGCAGAGGACGGCGCGGGCGGCGAGGCCGCGCTGCCAGAGCGCGTGGCCGTATTCGAGGCAGCTCAGATAAAAGGCGCCGTCGCGGGCTTCGTCGTGGCGCGCGAGGTGCCGGTGGTCGAGCCCGGGCGGGGGCGCGGGCAGGTGCGGGCAGGCGGGGAGCGGCGTCGCGGTCGGCATGTCGCCGCGAAATGACCAGCGACCGAGGGGCGATGTCCAATGTTTAGTCGGGGCGGACGGAGGCCGGGAGAACGGAGCGACGGCAGGGGTGCTAGGAGCTAGGAGCGAGGAGCGAGGAGCGAGGAGCTAGGAGCGGGTTGGTTGTTAGTTGGTGGTTGTTGGTTGTTGGGAGAGGCCGGAGGGGGTGAGTGGGAAATCTTTCTCTTTCTCTTACTCTTTCTCGTTCTCGAAATGGAATCGGCGGGTGCCCTCTGGGCGCATGAGGAGCAACGACGGCGCGACGGAACGACGGAGAGGGCTAGTTGGTGGTTGCTAGGAGCTGGGAGCGAGGAGCGGGGAGCTGGGAGAGGGCTGGTTGTTGGTTGTTAGTTGTTGGTTGCTGGTTGTTAGGAGCTGGGAGCGAGGAGCGCGGAGCGGGGAGCTGGGAGAGGACGCAGGCCGACAGGCCGGAGGGGGTGAGTGGGAAATCTTACTCTTTCTCTTACTCTTTCTCGAAATTGAGTAGGCGGGTTCCCTTTGGGCGCATGAGGAGCAACGACGGAGTAGCGGCGGGCTCGGTCAGGCGGGGGCGTGGATGAGGATGGTTTCGCCGGTGGCGGGGGCGACGAAGGCGGACTCGGCCAGGCCGGCGGCGGCGCGGGCGGAGGCCAATGCTTTCTCCGCGTCGCCAAACCC
>JAIXVY010000463.1 GCA_027482505.1 Opitutaceae bacterium
GATGTCGCCGCCCTCTTCGCCCTCGCCGACCACGAGGCCAACGGCCTCTGCTTTTGCTCCGGCTCCTTCGGCGCGCGGCCCGACAACGATCTCCCCGCCATGGCGCGCCGCTTCGCCTCGCGCATCCACGCCGTCCACCTCCGCGCGACCAAACGCCTCCCCTCCGGCGTCTTCTTCGAGGCCGATCACCTCGACGGCGACGTCGACATGCCCGCCGTGCTCCGCGTCCTCCTCGACGAGCAAGACCGCCGCCGCGCCGCCGGCCGGACAAACTGGCAACTGCCCCTCCGCCCAGACCACGGCCACGTCATGATGCAGGACCTCGATCATTACGTGCCGCTCACGCCCGGCTACTCCGCCATCGGCCGCATGCGCGGCCTCGCCGAACTTCGCGGCGTCATGCACGGACTCCGCGCCGCCGAGCGCCACCACCTCTGATCTCAAAATTTTCCAAAACTCTTTTCCCTATGAAACGCTACCTTGCCTGCTCCCTCCTCGCCTTGGGAGCCCTCCTGTCTTCTCCCCTCGCGCACGCCGCGCCAGGCGAATCGCCCAAACCGTCAGACGAGGCCCGCACCCGTTGGTTTCGCGACGCCCGCCTCGGTATCTTTATCCATTGGGGCGTCTACTCGGTTCCGGCCGGCGAATATAAAGGCAAACCCGTCGGCTGGATCGGCGAGTGGATCATGAAGCAGGCCTCCATTCCCGTCGCCGACTACCGCGCCTTCGCCAAGGATTTCACCGCCGCCAACTACAAGCCCGAGGACTGGGCCGACCTCATCAAAGAAAGCGGCGCCCGCTACACCGTCATCACCGCCAAGCATCATGATGGCTTCTCTCTCTACGACTCCGCCGTGTCAGATTGGGACGTCGCCGGAGACTGTCCGTCACCCGACGACTTGCTAGCCCCGCTTGCCGCCGCCGTCCGCGCCCGCGGCCTCAAGTTCGGCCTCTATTATTCCCAAGCCCAGGACTGGACCCACCCCGGCGGCGCCATCATGGGAAAAAAGGCGGGGGAAGCCGGCTGGGACCCCGCGCAAACCGGCGACTTCGACGCCTACCTGCGCGACGTCGCCGTGCCCCAAACCCGCGAGATCCTCACCCGCTACCAGCCCGACGTCCTCTGGTGGGACACCCCGGTAAACATGAACACCGAGCGCGCCCGCCCCCTCCACGAACTCCTCGCGCTCCAGCCCGGCATCATCACCAACAATCGCCTCGGCGGTGACTTCAAGGGCGACACCAAAACCCCCGAACAACATATCCCGCCCCGCGGCTTTCCCGGTGAAATGTTCGAGGTCTGCATGACCATGAACGACACCTGGGGATTCAAGAAGAACGACCTGAACTGGAAATCCTCGCGCGATATCATTCGCAACCTCTCCGACATCTCCTCCAAGGGCGGAAATTTTCTCCTCAATATCGGCCCCGACGCCACCGGCCGCATCCCCGAGACAAGCGTAAAAATCCTCAAGGACCTCGGCCGCTGGATGCGCGTGAACTCCGAGGCCATCTACGCCACCACCGCCAGCCCCTTCCCCCGCCGGCTCCCCTGGGGCCGCGTCACCCAGAAAGCCGACGCCGACGGCACCACCACGCTCTTCCTGCACGTCTGGGACTGGCCCGCCGACGGACAACTGCTGCTACCCACCCTTCAAACCAAACCCGCTTCCGTCCGTATTCTCGCCACCAATGCGCGCGCCTCGGCCAAGCTTTCCCCGGAAGGTCTGCTTGTGCGCGTCGGAGCCACCGCCCCCGACTCCGACGTGAGCGTCGTGAAGCTCACGTTTAAAAAACCGCTCGTCATCACCCAGCGACCCTACGTCGAGCCCGCCTCCGACGGCGCTTTCACGCTCACCGCGTTCGACGCTGATCGCCACGGTAGCCTTCTCGGCGACATTCCCATCGAGGGCGGCGGCAACTCCGCCTTTATCGCCCGCTGGCGCCACGACGAATGGTGGATCGAGTATCAACTCAATAGCCTCGCCGCCCGCACCTGGCGCGTCGAGGCCGAGCTCCGTGCCGAAAAGTCTACCAAACTGCTACTCAAGAACGGCGCCACCGAAGTCGCCGCCGATATTGCCGCCACCAGCGGCGATGCCTTCCAGAAAATCACCCTCGGCACCATCGCCCTGCCCGCCGGTAAAACCGCGTTGGAGCTGCGCCCCGTGCGTGGCCAATGGTCCTCCATCGACCTGCGCGCCCTGCGCCTGATTCCCGTTCCCTGATCCGCGCGCCGCGCCCATGCCCATGCGCTCCTTCCTACGCGCTTTCGCCCTGTTCTTCGCCATGACCACCCTCGTCCGCAGCGCCCCCGCCGATTTCAACGTCGTCTGGACCGGCGCCTCTCGCGACTCGCTCGACTCGATGCCGCTCTCCGGCGCGCGCGGCGCCGGCGCAAACGTATGGGTCCAGGACGGCTCCCTCTGGCTTTACCTCGGGCACAACGGCGCTTACGATGAACACGGCAGGCTCCTCAAGCTCGGTTGCATCCGTCTCACCCCTCCCGGCGGCGGTTTGGATAACGCCACCGTTCGTCAAGAGCTCGACCTCGCCCGCGGCCGCATTCTGGTGTCCGGTGTCAATGCCGAGGGGAAAAAGCTCTCCGCCGCGCTTTGGTTCTCCGGCGAAAATCTCTTGGTGGAATCTCCCGATCGCCTGTCCGGAGTATGGGAAATCCACTACGCCACATGGCGCGACGAACCGCGGGAAAAGCTCAAGCTCGATATGTGGCAGACCCACAAGGTCCCGGCCGACAAAATCGAGGCCAGGCCCGACTCCATCGTTTGGTTCCACCGCAACGCCGACTACGACCCCCTGCTCCCGCTCCGCGCAAAGCGACAGGGCCTCGCAGCCTCCGAAGCCTTCGATACCACCTCGCGCCGCGTCTTCGGCGGTTCTTTCGCCGCCCTCGGCGGCCTGAGCTTCGTCGGCACCGACACGGTCAAGTGGCAGGATTGGCCCGGTGGCCGCCGCTGGACCTACCGCACCGCCCCGCGCACTCCGCTAACCCTCGTCGTCGCCCTGCGCGCCGCCGAAAACCTCGCCCCTGCCGCTTGGCCCGGCTAAGCCCGCGCCTTGCTTGATCGCTCCACGCTCGCCGCCACGCGCAAAGCGAACGCCGCCCGATGGAAGGAGTTTTGGTCCCGATCCTCGATTGTCATCAATCGCGGCCGCGGCCCCTCCGACCCCGCTTGGCAGGTGGGCCGAAACCAAACGCTCTTCCGCTACATGCTCGCCTGCAACCAAGGCGGCGAGTTTCCCCTCCTCTTCAACGGCGGCATCTTCACCACCGACAACCCCGCCGGCCGCATCAAGGGCAACAACAACGACGAGCTGCAAATCTCGCCCGGCGGTCCCATGACGCCCGACTTCCGCCGCTGGATGTTTTGCGGCTTCATGTCGCAAAACCAGCGCTGGCTCGCCTGGCCCGCCCTCGCCGCCGGCGACGCCGATCTCGTCGAGCCGTCCATCCGCTTTTATCGCGACCGCTCCAAAATCGCCGCCGCTCGCGCGCGCCTGAACAAAGCCAAGGGCGTCGTCTACACCGAGCCGCTCGACATCTGGGGCCTCTGCGCCACCGGCGACCGACCCGACGGACTCTGCGGCCACGAGCACCTCACCTACCACTTCGCAATGATGCTGGAGCACGCGCTCATCGGCTTGCGCGCCCGCTCCTACTCCGGCGCAGAACTCGCCCCCGATCTCGACTGGATGATCGGCACGCTGCGCTTCTTCGACTCCTTTTACCGTGCCCAAAACCAAAAGCGGCACGGCACCGAACTCAACGCCGCCGGCCGGCTTGTCATTTACCCCGGCAGCAGCGTTGAGGCGGTGATCGGGGCCACCAACCCGGTCGACGCCGTGTCCGGATTGCACGCGGTCGCCGATGCGCTCCTTGCGCTGCCCGACTCGATCCTCTCCACCGAGCGCCGCGCCTACATCGCCGGTCTCCGCGCCACTTTGCCCGATATTCCGGTCGGCGAACGCGACGGACGCCGCTCCGTCCTCATCGCCGATTCCTACGAGAAACAATACAACCAGTGGGAATTCCCCGAGATGTATGCCGCCTGGCCCTACCGCCGCATCGGCGTCACCGTGCCCGGCACCCTCGAACTCGCCCGCGCCACCTTCGATACCGTCCAAAAACCCTGGGCCGACAAGGTGCTCAACCACGACTTCTCGTGGATGCCAAACATCGTGAACGCCGCCTCCGCCGGCTACGCCGACCGCGCCGCCGCGCTCCTCGTCGACAAAATGTCCGACCGCAAGGCGCAGGTCCGCTTCCCCGCCTTCTTCGGCCCCGGCCACGACTGGCTGCCCGATCACAACCACGGCGGCAGCGGCACCACCGGCCTTCAGGAGATGATCCTCCAACCCGACGCCGCAGGCGAAAAACTCTACCTGCTCCCGGCCTGGCCTCGCGACTGGGACCTCGAGTGCAAGCTCCACGCGCCCCGAGGCACCACCATCGAGCTCACTTACCGCAAAGGCAAAATCGAGCGCCTGAAGGTCACCCCGTCCTCCCGCCGCGGCGACATCGTGCTACCTGCCGGCGCGTGATTGCGGCACCTGAGTTCGTCCCATGAAATTTCTGCTGTCTTCTCTCGCGCTCGCCGTCGCCGGGGGTTTTGCGTCTCTCGCCTGCGCGGCGCCGCTACCGACCTTGGATGACTGCAACGTCGTCTGGGACTCGCCCAGCAAAGACGTCTCCGGCACCATGCCCTTGGGCAACGGCGACATCGGCGCCAATGTCTGGGTGCAGGACGGCGACTTGCTCTTCCTCATCGGCAAAACCGACGCCTGGGACGAAAACAGCATCAACTGCAAGCTGGCCCGCGTGCGCGTGAAGCTGTCGTCGAACCCCTTCGCCGCCGGCAATCCCTTTCGCCAGGAGCTGCGCCTCCGTCAGGGCGAGATCGTCATCCAAGGCGGCACGCCGGGCGCGGAGATCACCATGCGTCTCTGGATGGACGCCAATCAACCCGTCATCCGCGTGGAGACCACCAGCGAGCAGCCCGTCTCGCAGGAGGTGTTGCTCGAGACCTGGCGCGACAACGAGCGCGTGATGAAAAACACGCAGGTCAGCGACATGTTCAAGAATCTCACCGGCGCCGATCCCTACCCGACCATAGTATTTCCCGATGTCGTGGTCCCGGCCAAAGACCAGCTGCTCTGGTATCACCACAACCTCCAGCCGGCTAACGATCCCTACGTGATCAACCTCACGCTTCAGGGCATGCAGGATTACCAAAAACAGATCCCCCACCCTCTGCTGGGTCGCACCTTCGGTGCATCCATCCAAGGACCGGGCTTTGTCGGCGCCGATTCGCGGACGCTGGTCTCGGCAAAACCCGCCAAGGAGCATCGGTTCTCGGTCTTTCCGCTGACCACGCTCCATCCCGTCACCGTGGACCAATGGCGCGAATCCCTTGAGAAAGGTATCCGCAAAATCGAATCCACGAGCCTGGCCAAGGCGCGCAAACGACATGCGGCCTGGTGGGAGAATTTTTGGGATCGCAGCTGGATTCAGGTGGCCGCCACCAGCCCCGAGTCGCCCTCCGCCAATCAGGCCAGCGCCTTCGAGCTAAGTCGCGCCTATGCGCTGTGCCGCTTCATGAACGCCGCGGGCGGACGCGGCGCACAGCCGATCAAATACAACGGCTCCATCTTCACCGTCGGCACGCCCGATGATCCCGACTTTCGCCGCTGGGGCGGACCAGGCTTCTGGTTTCAAAACCAGCGCCTGGTCTACTGGCCCATGCTGGCGGCGGGAGACTACGATCTGATGGAGCCGTGGTTCCGCATGTATCGCGAGTCGCTGCCTTTCGCCAAACTGCGCAGCCGCCTTCACTTCAACCACGACGGGGCGTTTTACGGCGAAACCATCCTGTTCTGGGGCGCCGAGGCCAGCGGACACTACGGCTGGACGCCCTTCGAGAAGCGCGCCACCCCGCACTGCGAGTCTCCGTATCTGACCTACTACTGGCAGAACAACATCGAGAACATCGCCATGATGCTCGATTACTTCGAGCATACCGGCGACACGGCCTTCGCCCGCCGCACCTTGATGCCGCACGCGGACGAGGTGACCAAGTTCTACGACCTGCACTACAAGCGCGACGAGAACGGCCGCATCCGCTTCGATCCCGCCGCCGCCTTGGAAACCTGGCACAAGGCCGTCAACCCCCTCCCGGAAATCGCGGGGCTGATGCATACTTTGCCGCGCCTGATCGCCTTGCCGAAGCGGCTCACCACCGCAGAACAACGCGAACGCTGGCAGCGCCTCCTCGCCGAACTGCCGCCGCTGCCCACCGGCACGAAGGGCGACAAGAAAGTCCTCTTGCCCGCCGAGACCTTCTCCAACGAGCGCAACGTCGAGAACCCCGAACTCTACGGCGTCTTCCCCTATCGTCTCTTTGGCGTGGGAAAGCCCGATCTTGAATTGGCCCGCGATACATTCGGCCAACGCAAGCATCGCCAGAAGGAATGCTGGTCCCAGAACGACACCCAGGCCGCGTTGCTCGGCCTGACTGCGGAGGCCAAGGACATTCTCACCACCCGGGCGTCCGCCCGCTCGCACCGGGCGAGTCGTTTCCCCGCGTTCTGGGACGCCTTCAACGACTGGGTTCCCGACATCGATCACGGCGGAAACCTGCAACTCGCCCTGCAATATATGGTCATGCAGGCCGAGCCCTCCCCCAAGGGAAAGATCCACCTCTTGCCGACCTGGCCGAAGGAGTGGGACGTCTCGTTCAAGCTGCACGCCCCCGGCAACACCGTCGTCGAGTGCATTTACCGTGGCGGAAAGATCGAAAAACTCAAAGTCACCCCGTCTTCCCGCCGCGCCGATCTGGTGCTGCCCGCAGCCAATTAATTCCTTCCCCCCGGTGAACCCCGCTACCCCTCCCGCCGACTCGTCCGGCCGTGCTTTACCGGATTTCGCCGCCTTCCTCGCCGACCAGAAGGTCGCCAATCGCGCCGACAAATCCGAAGCCGGCCGGCGCCGCCTCGACTGGTGGCGCGAGGCCCGCTTCGGCATGTTCATCCACTGGGGCCCCTCCAGCGTCGCCGCCTGCGAGATCAGCTGGAGCAAGCAATTCTATCCCGACCCCGGCGAAACCATCCGCCCCAACCCCCGCCCCGGACCAGGCCTCATGGGCATGGGCGAGTGGACGGAACCCTGGCTCGACTGGTTTCATCCTCCCGTCCCACGCGAGATCTACGACAAGCTCCACCAGTCCTTTTATCCGTCGCAATTCGACGCCGACCGCATCGTCGCCCAAGCCAAGGCCGCCGGCATGCGATACATTATCCAGGTCGCCAAGCACCACGACGGCTTCTGCATGTGGAACTCGGCGTTCACCGATTTCGATATGTCCGCCACGCCCTTCAAGCGCGACATCATCGGAGAAATGGCCGAGGCCTGCCGCAAGGCCGACATCAAATTCGGCATCTACTACTCGCAACGCGACTGGCACCACCCCGACTACGGCCCCGAGCGCATGGCCCGCTACAACGAATACATGCGCAACCAGATCGCCGAACTCCTCGATCGCCACCCCAACATCTCCCTCCTCTGGTTCGACTCCGAAGGCTATCCATTCGACCTCTGGGAAGGCGAGGCGCTCTACCGCATGGTGCACCGCCTCCGCCCCGACATCATCATCAACAACCGCTGCGGCGTGCCCGGAGACTACGACACCCCCGAGCAATATGTCGGCGACTACAGGTTGGACCGCGATTGGGAATCGAACATGACCTTCACCGGCTTCTGGGCCTGGCACGGCTACCAGACGAAGGTCATCTCTTTCGAGCAATGCCTCCGCAACCTGATCTCCTGCGCCGGCGGCAACGGCAATCTGCTCATGAACATCGGGCCCATGCCCACCGGCGAGATCGACACCCGCGAGGCCGACCGGCTCCGCCGCGTAGGCGATTGGCTGCGCACCCACGGCGAATCCATCTACGGCACCCGTGGCGGCCCCTACAAACCCGACGCCACCCTCGCCGCCACCCGCCGGGGCAACAAAATCTTTCTTCACGTCTTCCAATGGCCGGACTCGGGCGTGCTACGCCTGCCGCCGCTCAACACCCGCGTGCTCACTGCCTCACGCCTGATCGGCGGCGCCTGCTCATTCACCCAAAGCGCTTCGGAAATCGCAATCACACCGCCACTCGATTTGCGCGAGCCGACGCTCACTACCTTGGTCCTGGAATGCGATCAGGACGTAAGCTGCATAGAGGTTCCACCACAGACTGCCGGGATGAGCGGCCAAACGGCTTCGCGGAGTTGAAACCCCGCATTCCTTAGCATCTCCGCTCTTCAACCTACACTAACCGCGGTCTTCGTTCACCGACGCTTTCTTTAACAGAATCATTCTCCATCAACATGCCACGCTGGTCATTTGCTTTTTTCGCCGCGATTTTCCCCGGACTCGTGCTTCAGGCGTCCGTTTCCTCCCCTGCATCCCACGTGCTCTGGTATGACAAACCCGCCGCCCACTGGGCCGAGGCCCTTCCCGTCGGCAATGGCCGCATGGGCGCGATGGTTTTCGGCGGCGTCACCAAGGAGCGGATACAGTTCAACGATCAAACTCTTTGGACAGGCACCAACGCTTCTCAGAAAATAACCGGCCACAACACCGGCGACGGTGCAATGGGCGACTACCAGCCTTTCGGCGACCTGTTCCTTGACTTCCCCGCATCCGCCACGCCCGTCGATTACCGCCGTGATCTCGACCTCCGCACCGCGGTCGCCACCACCCGCTACAAGGTAGGCGAGATCACATACACCCGCGAGGTCCTCGCCTCCCATCCCGACCGCGTCGTCGTCATCCGCCTCACCGCCTCCCACCCCGCCTCGCTCACCTTCGACGTTGCCCTCAAGGACGTGAAGCGTCGCCAGCTCGCTCCCGTCGCAACCAGCGTTGACGCGGCCTCGCGCCAGCTCTCGTTCGCCGGTCGCCTTTCCCGACCGCCCGGCGTTCCCGCCACCGATCTCCGCTGGAACGACATGGCCTACCAAGCCTCCCTTCACATCCTGCCCGAGGGTGGAAAAATCGTGGCCTCCGCCACCGGCGACTCCCTCTCGGTCGTTGGCGCCGATGCGGTCACATTGCTTCTCGCCGCCGCCACCGACTACGATCTGGACCCGCGCAAAAATTTTCGGGGCGAAGCCCCCGCGCCCAAGGTCGCCGCCGCGCTGGAGCGCGCCGCGCAAAAATCCTACGCCCGCATCCTGGCCGACCATATTGCCGACCACCAGGCGCTCTACAACCGCGTTGTCCTCGATCTAGGCGACCATGAACGCGAAGCCCGACCGACCGACCAGCGCCTGAAGGACTACAAGGCCGGCGTCCGCGACCGCTCCCTCGAGGCGCTGCTTTTCCACTACGGCCGCTACCTTTCTATCGCGAGCGTCCGCCCCGGCGGCCTGCCCGCCAACCTGCAGGGCCTTTGGAACGACAACCCCGCCCCCGCCTGGTATTCCGGCTACACGCACAACACCAATGTGCAGATGAACAACTGGCTTAATGAAACCGCCAACCTACCCGAGTGCGCCGAGCCCTTGTTCGACTGGATCGAAAACC
>JAIXVY010000467.1 GCA_027482505.1 Opitutaceae bacterium
CGGGGTGGCGTTCGATCTCCACGGCGACAGGCATGAAGGTGGCGGGGCGGTGGTGCTGGGGCCAGTTGAACTCGATGCCGCCGCTGATCCAGGGGCCGGCGAGGCCGACGAGGGCGGGCTTGATGACGGGCTGGTGGTAGATGACGTCGTAGCCGTTGGTCTTGTCGCGCATGCGGTGCACGCGGCCGCCGATCTCGGGCAGGACGAGCACCTCGAGAAACTCGTTTTCGAGGATGATGCCGCGCCAGGCGTGCGGCGTGGGTTGCTCGGCGACGCGGTCGTAGAAGGGGAGGGGATAGACGCGTCCGCTGGAGCCTTGGTAGACGCGCTTTTCCAGAAACATGGGGTTCTTGTCCGGCGCGGCGGGCAAGTAGGTGGGGAGGACGACGGGTTCGTCGCGAACGAGGACGGGGGCGGCTTGGCTCATGGTTTGGAGTCTAGGCTCGGGCGGCGGATTTAGGAATGGCCGGGACGGCGAAATACATGGACGATCCGATGTCATGCCGAGATCGGTCAAAAAAGAGGGTTTCGCGGGGCAGCGCCTGGTGGTCGTCTCGCGGGCGGCGCTGGCGGAGGCGGCGCGTCATCCGCTGCTGCGCGCCCTGCGCGCGACGGACGCGGGTTATTTTCCCAAGGCCGAGGGGCATGTGGTGGACCGGCCGCAGGGAGCGGGCGGGGCCATCCTGATTTTATGCCGCGAGGGGCGGGGCTGGGTGCGGCTGGGAGAGTCGGCGAAGCGGGCGGTGGGGCCGGGCGACGCGGTGCTGATCGCCCCCGGTCAGCCGCATGCCTACGGGGCGGACGAAGCCCAGCCATGGACAATTCAATGGTCTCACTTCGAGGGCGAAGAGGTGGCGGAGTGGTGGCGGTGGCATCGTCTGCCCGCAGAGGGCGGCGTGTTGCGGCTGCGCGCGGGGGTGGCGGAGCGGTTGGACCTGGGGCGGGTGCATGAACGGCTCGGGCAGGATCTGGCGAATCTGGTGGAGGCGGGCGCGGCGCTGCGGTGGGCGCTGGCGAGCCTGGAGCCGGCGCGATCCATCGCCGAGGCGGGCGAGCCCTCGTGGCGCTCGGTGGAGGCGGTGGAGGCGTGGATGCGCGAGCACAGCGCCGGAAAAGTCACGCTGGCCGAACTGGCGCGGCGCGCGGGCGTGTCGGTCTCGCATTTCGCGGCCTTGTTTCGGACGAGGTTCGGGTTTTCGCCGGTGGATTATTTTCTCCGGCTGAAGATCCGGCATGCGTGCCGGCTTCTGGAGACGACGGACTGGCCGGTGCGGCGGGTGGCGGAGGAAGTGGGGATCGAGGACGCCTTGTATTTTTCGCGGCGTTTCCGGTGCGTGATGGGCGTGTCTCCTCGCGACTACCGGGCGGAGGCGGCGGAGCGGGCGGAGGGGGCGCCGGTCAATCGCCGTAGTAACGACGGCGCGCCTTCACCTGAACGAAACGGCACTCGGGCAGGACGTAGGCGGTGAGGTGGCCGCCCATGCAGCAGGCGGTGTCGATGCCGACGGACCACTTGAGCCTGTAGATGTCGGGGCGCGGGGTGTGGCCGTAGACGACGAAGGGCGGACCGGCCCAGCGGTCCGCCCAGAGGACGCCTTCGGGGCAGTCGGCGCGTTTGCGCGGTTTGCCGTCGGCATCGATGACCTGGATGCGGGTGACGACCGAGGCGGGTTGTTTTTGCCAGGGCTCGTCGGGCAGAAAGCCGCCGTGGACGAACACGATGTTGAACTCGGGCTCGACGTGGGTGAGCGGCATTTTTTCCAGGTAGGCCCAGTGGTGGGGCTCGAGGCGGGCGAAGGTTTTCTCGTCGTCCTCCTTCAGGCCGGAGCGGTCGCCGGTGCGGCGGCAGACGAGGAGGCGGGCCTCATGATTGCCGAGCAGCGAGATGGCCCGGTGCTGGATGGCGAGATCGATGACCTTGTTGCTGTCGGGGCCGCGGTTGACGAGGTCGCCGACGAGGATGAGGCGGTCGTCTGGCGTGAGGGCGAGACGATCGAGGAGTTCGGCAAACTCGAGGTGGCAACCGTGGATGTCGCCGATGGCGATGATGCGGCCGGTCATGCGGAAGTGTTAGAGAGCGCTGGGCTGGCGGCGAAAGTGCTAGCGTCGACCGTGGCAGGGGGTAAACAACAAAGCCTTCCCTATGGAGCTATCGCTGCAGTCCTTGTCGTCGCGTTGTCAGGTGTCGGGTCGTGATTTCGCGGAGGGTGATCGCGTGGTGAGCTTTCTGGTGCGCAACCCGGTCGGATCGGGCGACGCGGAAGGCATCGTGCGGCACGACGTGGCCGCCGGGGAGCAGGGCAACTTCGCGCCGGCGGGTCCGGTGGTGTGCCGCTGGGTGCAGATTTTCAAGCCGCGCAAGGCCGGGGAAAACCCGGAGCGCAACCTGAAGCTGACCGCGGAAAGCCTGTTCCTTGCGTTAAGCGATCCGGCGACGGAGCGCACGGTGGAGAACGACCGTCTCTTGCAGGTGCTAGCGATGATGCTGGAGCGGAAGCGCGTGCTGCGTCCGAAGGGGCGCAGCGGCTCGGGCGCGAACGCGAAGCAGGTTTACGAGCATGCGAAGCTGAAGTCGTTGCACGAGGTGAACGCGGCCGAGCTGAGCCCGGAGTTTTTTCTGTCGATCCAGGAGCAACTGGCCGCGCTGGTGGGCGGCGGCGGGGCGGCCAAGGCCAAGCCGGAGGCGAAAGGCGAGGGTGCGGCCTCCAATTAGGATGGGAAGCGTTGCCCTTGACGCGTTTCTGCGGTGACGAAAGCGCATTGGGGACAATGCGCTCCACCTTCCGAGGCGCTTACTGCGCCTGCTTGGCGACCTTGAACTCCTTGGGCTTTTCGCCCTTGGGCAGCGCGAGCAGGTCGTAGTCCTTGTAGCCGGTGATCTCGACCTCGGCGAAGGCGCCGACGGGCAGGCTGCGGGGCACGTAGACGCGGCCGTCGATGTCGGGCGCGTCGGCCTCGCCGCGGGCGACGCCGGGCTCCTCGACGAGCACGCGGAGTTTTTTGCCGACGTAGCTCTTGCTGACCTCGGCGGCGATGTCGCGCTGGAGCGCCATGGTCTGGTGCCAGCGGGCCTCCTTCAGCTTCACCGGGAGCTGCTCTTCCATCTTGGCGGCCTTGGTGCCCTCTTCCTGCGAGTAGCGGAAAACGCCGAGGCGCTCGAATTTGGTGGTGCGGATGAATTCGCAGAGCTCCTCGACGTCGGCCTCGGTCTCGCCGGGGAAGCCGACGATGAAGGTGGTGCGGACGGCGATGCCGGGTATGCCGGCGCGGATGCGGCCGATGAGATCGCGGATGTATTGGCTGTTCGTCTCGCGCTGCATGCGCGTCAGCATGTTGTCGCTGATGTGCTGGAGCGGGATGTCGATGTAGCGGGCGACCTTCGGGCACTCGGCGATGGTCTTGATGAGCTCATCGGACCAGTGCGCGGGGTGGGTGTAGAGCAGGCGAATCCAGAAATCGCCGGGGATGGCGTTGAGCTCGCGGAGCAGAGTGGTCAGCGCGGTGCCGCGGGAGGAGTCGACGGGCGAGCGCGGGTTGGGGCGCTGTTCCCAGGTGTCCATGCCGAAGTAGGTCGTGTCTTGGGAGATCAGGTTGATCTCCTTGACGCCCTCGGCGACGAGCTTGCGGGCCTCGGCGACGACGCTCTCAACGGAGCGCGAGCGGTGGCGGCCGCGGATCTGCGGGATGATGCAGAAAGCGCAGGGGTGGTTGCAGCCCTCGGCGATCTTGATGTAGGCGAAATGCTTCGGGGTGAGCCGGAAACGCGGCGTGTCGTAGTCCGGGATGTAGGTGCTGCGGCCCTCGATGAAGTTTTGCGGAGCGGCGCCTTTCGGGCGTTTGAAGCCGGTGAGCTCCTCGATGATCGGGGCGACGCGGGTGATCTGGTCGAGGCCGATGAAGGCGTCGACCTCGGGCAGTTCCTTGGGCAACTCCTTCGAAAAGCGCTGGGACATGCAGCCGGCGACGATGAGCTTCTGGCCGGCGCGGCGCTTCTTCATGCCGCGGGCCTCGTGGGCCTCGAGGATGTGGTTGATCGATTCCTCCTTGGACGAGTCGATGAACGAGCAGGTGTTCACGATCACGACGTCGGCCTTGTCCTGGTCGGGCACGACTTCCATGCCGGCCTGGTGGAGATGGCCGACCATGATTTCGCTATCGACGAGGTTTTTGGCGCAGCCGAGGGAGACGAGGGAGACTTTGACGCTCATTGAAAGAGGAGAAGAGGAGGACGGGAAACGGCTGCTTTAGAAATGCAAAAACCGCGGCCGACGAGAGCCGCGGTTTTTGAAACTGGCTGAAGGCGCGCTTACTTCTTGGCCTTGGCGGACTTCTTGGCGGCGGGAGCCTTCTTGGCGGCTTCTTTTTTGCGCTTCAGGTAGGCGATGCGGCGCTTCTTCTTGATGTGCTTGTTTAATTGTTGGCCCATGGGAGGTGTTTGGTGAAACGGTTACAGTCGTGGTTTGCGGTGGCGGGAGTCAAGCGCGGCATTCGGCGCAAAAGCGCCCCGGGCTTGTGCCGCGGCCGGGGATGCGTCCTTTAACAGGCCGCGTTCAACGCACCGCACGCCCATGGGAATGTTCAAACTAAAGGCCGACTACGCGCCGACCGGCGACCAGCCGCAGGCCATTGCCGCGCTCTCGGCCTCGTTGCTCGAAGGCAACAAGCACCAGACGCTTCTCGGCGTCACCGGCTCGGGCAAGACCTTCACCATGGCGAACCTGATCGTGGCGCGCGACCGACCCACGCTCATCATCTCGCACAACAAGACCCTCGCGGCGCAGCTCTACTCGGAGTTCAAAAACTTTTTTCCCGAAAACGCGGTCGAATACTTCGTCTCGCACTTCGATTACTACCAGCCCGAGGCCTACGTGCCGTCCTCGGACACCTTCATCGAGAAGGACTCGTCGATCAACGAGGAGATCGAACGCCTGCGCATCGCCGCCTCCAGCGCGCTCGTCTCGCGCCGCGACGTGATCGTGGTCGCCTCCGTCTCCTGCATCTACGGCCTCGGATCGCCCGAGGATTTCAAGGAGCTGCGCATCCCGCTCGAGCGCGGCGCCATCATGGCGCGCCAGACCCTGCTCCAGCGGCTGGTGGACAACATCTACTCGCGAAACGACTACGACTTCAAACGCGGCACCTTCCGCGTGCGCGGAGACGTGGTGGACATCATGCCCGCCTACCTGGAGCACGGCCTGCGGGTGGAGTTCTGGGGCGACGAGATCGAGGGGCTGAGCGAGTTCGACCCGACCACCGGCGAGGTGCTGCGCAAGCTGGACAAGTTCGACCTGTATCCGGCAAATCAATACGTAACGAGCAAGGACAAGCTCGACCTCGCCGTCGCGCGCATCAAGGCCGAGCTCGACCAGCGCGTGGCGGAGTTCGAGGAGAAGGGCCTGCTGCTCGAGGCCCAGCGCATCCGCATGCGCACCAACTACGACCTCGAGATGCTTCAGGAGATGGGCTTCTGCAACGGCATCGAGAACTACTCGCGCCACCTCGCCGGCCGCGCTGCGGGCGAGCGCCCGCTCTGTCTCATCGACTTCTTCCCCAAGGAATTCCTGCTCCTCATCGACGAGAGCCACGCCACCGTGCCGCAGATCGGCGGCATGTATAACGGCGACCGGGCGCGCAAGCCGGTGCTGGTGAACTTCGGTTTTCGCCTGCCCTCGGCCTTGGACAACCGGCCGCAGAACTTCGACGAGTTCATGTCGATCACCGACCAGATCGTCTATGTCTCGGCCACGCCGGCGAAGTTCGAAATGGAGCGCTCAACGGTCGTCGCCGAGCAGGTGATCCGCCCGACCGGCCTGCTCGACCCCGAGATCCAGATCAAGCCGACCAAGGGGCAGGTGGAGGATCTCATCGCCGAGTGCCGCCGCGCGGTCGAGGCCGGCGAACGCGTGCTGGTTACCACGCTCACCAAGCGGCTGGCGGAGGATCTGACCGCCTATTTTCGCGAGGCGAAGATCAAGGTGGAGTATCTGCACAGCGACATCGACGCGATCGAGCGGGTGGAGATCCTGCGCAACCTGCGCCTGGGCAACTTCGACGTGCTCATCGGCATCAACCTGCTGCGCGAGGGGCTCGACTTGCCCGAGGTCGCGCTGGTGGCCGTGCTCGACGCGGACAAAGAGGGCTTTTTGCGCAGCGAGACGTCGCTCATCCAGACGGCGGGTCGCGCGGCGCGTCACGAAAAGGGGCGCGTGATTTTCTACGCCGATCAGCGCACGGAGAGCATCGAGCGCACCATCGCGGTGACCTCGGCGCGCCGGGCCAAGCAGATCGCCTACAACACCGAGCACGGCATCACCCCGCGCAGCGTGAAGCGCGCGCAGCAGGCGAGCCTCCACGTTTACGACGGCTCGGGAGTGCGCGAGGACGAGGGCGCGGCCGCGCTGGCGGAGGGAAGCACCGAGGATGTGGCCGCGGTGATCGCGGAGCTGGAGGCCGACATGGCCGAGGCGTCGGGGCGACTGGAGTTCGAGCGCGCGGCCGTGCTGCGCGACCAGATCAATGCCCTGCGCTCGGGCGATTTTCGCAAGGCCGCGCAGATGCAGGCCGGCGAAGGCGGCGGTCGCGGAAAAGGCAAAGGTGGTCGCGGGGACTATCCGCGCGGGCGGGCGCAGAAGCGGCGCTGAGGGTCGAGGAGGTGGAACGCGTTGTCCTCAACGCGTTGACGCGGCGGAGTCGCGCACCGAACCAGCGCGTTGAGGACAACGCGCTCCACCCTATCAGCCGAGCTTCTCCGCGATCTCCTCGAGCGGGTAGGTGAGGATCTCGGCGAGCGTGGGGTGATACCAAGGTGCGCGGAGAAGGTCGCGCACCGTCGCGCCCATCGTGATCGGGCCGGTAAAGCAATGAATCAACTCGCCCGCCTGAGGGCCGACGATCTCGGCGCCGAGAATGCGGCCGCGCTTGGGCTCGGCGATGACCTTCACGTAGCCGCGCATCTGATCCATGAGGATGGATTTGCCGTGGTCATTGAAGGGGTAGCTGGCGACGAGGAAGGGCTTTTTTGCGGCGACGAGCTCGGACTCCTGCGCGCCGATGGTGGCGAGTGGCGGGTCGGTGAAGACGACGTTGAGGAGCGGTATCTTGGAGGTCGGGCGCAGATCCTTTTCCGGCACGCCGAAGGCGTGGCGGGCGGCGAGTTCGCCCTGGGCCACGGCGAGATGGACGATATCGTGCGGGCCGCAGACATCGCCGCCGGCGTAGATGTGGGGCGCGGTCGTCTGCTGCCAGCGATTGACCTTCACGCGGCCGGCGGCGGTGACAGCGACGCCGGCGGCGGGGAGGTCGAGGGAAGAGACGTTGGGCTCACGTCCGAGGGCGTTGAAAAGGTGGGCGGCGCGGCGGACGACACGCTGGCCGGCGGAATCAAAGACGACCTCGACGCCTTTGCCGGCGGGGAGGGCTCGGATGGAGGTGATCTTGGTGTCGGTGTGGAGGTCGATGCCTTCGTCGCGGAAGGCCTGTTGCACGACCTCGGAGGCCGCGGGCGAGTGGTCGCGGAGGATGTTTTTGCTGCGCTGGATCAGCGTCACCTTTGAGCCGATGCGAGAGAGGAATTGGGCGAGCTCGCAGGCGACGATGCCGCCGCCCAGAACGATCACGGACTTGGGCAGGAAATCGAGGTCGAGCACGTCGTCGCTGGTCCAGTGCGGTGTGGTGGCGAGACCGGGAACGGCGGCGGGCACGGAGACGCGCGAGCCGGTGGCGACGAGGAAGAATTTGGCGCTGAGCTTTTGGCCGTCGCCGAGCTGGACGGTGTGCGGATCGAGGAAGCGGGCGTGGGCGCGGAAGAGGGTGAATCGCTTGGCGTTGGTCATCGCCTTTTCGCGGTAGCCGGCGAAGTCGGCGATGACGTGTTTTTTCCAAGCGTGAAGCGCCTTCATGTCCATCTTGGCGCCGGAGGCTCCGCGGACCCCGAACTTTTCAGAATGCTTCGCGTGGTGGAGCAGATCGGAGGCGTGGAGGAGCGTCTTGCTGGGCATGCAGCCCTTGAGGATGCAGAGGCCGCCGAGTTCCTTGGCGCCGTCGACGATGGCGACGCGTTTGCCGAGGTCGGCCGCGACGCGGGCGGCGTTAAAGCCGGCGGAGCCGCCGCCGAGGACGAGGAGATCGAAGGGTTTCATGGGTTTAGCCGGTGAGGAGACGGACGCGTAGGCCGGCGCTTTCGTAGGCGCGGAAACCTTGGTCGAGGGTGACAAACGTGAGGTCGGAGCTGATGGCGAAGGCGGCGAGGTAGGCGTCCATCCAGATTTTTGGCGAGACGGTGGGGATGCCGGCCAGTTTGTGCCAGAGAGGGGGCAGTTTGGCGGGCTCGGCAAGGGAGCGAACCTGCGGTAGGGCGGTGAAGGCGAGGAATACGCGCAGCGCGTCGGCGTTGGTCAGGCCGGTGGCGCCGTAGGCCTCCAAGATGGCGGGGGTGGAGGCGAGGCGGAGGAAGCTTTGTTCGGTGGAGCGACAGAAGCAGGCGGGAGCCCGTGAGCTGGTTTCAGCGAAGAGGGCGGCGGCGGCCGCGTGTCGCGGGTGGGAGGTGAAGGTCAATGCGACCCACACGTTGGCGTCGAGTAGCAGGCTAGACGCGCTCACGGTCTTCCTGGGCGAGTGTGGTGGTTTCGAGGGCGAGGAGCTGTTCCACGCTCATTTTCGAGGCGCGGGCCGATGCGGGGCACACGATCCGAGGCACTCCTTTTGCGTCGATATCGACGGTGGCCCGCGCGGCGGGACGGGTGCGGGTGGTTTGCAGGCCCACGCGAAGGAGTTCCGCCGCCAAGTCCTTCACGTTGCGGTCTTCGCGGACGGCGCGGAGCTTGATCTCGCGCACAAGATCGTCGGGAAGATCGAGGGTGGTTTTCATGGAGCCAGCTTGCTGGTTTGCTGGTTTGCTGTCAAACTGGGGAGGTAAGTTGAACTAGCCGCGTTTCGGGCCCCATTTGCGGTCGTTTTTGAGTTCGAGGCGGCGGGTCTCCACCTGGATGCCGGCGACGGCGGGGTGATGGCGGAGGGCTTTGAAGGCGTCGGGATTGAAGCGGAAACCGAGGGCGCTGCTTGCCTCGCTCAGGGCGGTGACGCGGTTCTCGAAGACGAAGCCGAGGTCGATGCGGGTGTCGCCGTTGTGCTTATCGAGCGTGGTGCGGAGGAGTTTCAGGAACTCGGTCAGCTTCGGGTGGTCGGGATGGAGAAGCCAGCCGATGCGCTTGATGTTGGCCGTGGTGTAGGGCTGAAGGTGATACGCCTCCTTCACGTTGATGCGCGGCCCTTCCTGGCCGACGATGATGGTGCCGAGGACGCAGATGAGGGCGTTTTCCGCGAGCACGGAGCCGTGCGCGGCGAAAGCGTCGGCGAACATGTTGAGCCCGATGGTCGCGCCGCGGGTCTGGAGGCTGAAGGCCATCCACGGGCGGTTGTCCTTTTTGGCGAGTTTCTTCTGGAGGCCGCCGGCGATGCCGCAGAGGCGAAACTCGGTGCGGTCGTCCTGCTCGAGGAGCTCGTTGACCGGATAGGTGTCGAGCGCCTCGACGAGGCCGGCGTAGGCGTCGAGCGGATGGCCGGAGACGTAGAAGCCAAGGAGTTCCTTTTCGAACTGGAGAAGGGTGGTCGCGTTGAAGGCCAGCGTGGTGGTCGGGCCCTTGTTTTTGGCGGCGGCGACCGGCGCGGCGTTGGCCGCGGCGGGCGAGTTCGGCGAGGCGAACATGTCTCCCGGCGCGGATGTGGTCGACGATGCCGTCGCGCCACGCGCGGGCGAGGCGAGTTGCGGGGAGGCGGGCGGGGTGGAGCGGCGATGCTTGAGGGCCTCGTCGAGTTCGCGGCGGAGTTTCTCCAGCGGCGGCGGGGGTTGGGGGGCGTCGAGCTCGATGCCGAAATCGAAGGAGATGGTCTCGGCCTTCGGCGCGTTGTCGACGGGTTTGGCGGGGGCGTCGTTTTTGCGGAGCGCGGGATACTTGCGGACGAGGTCGGCGAGGGCCTCGAGGTGGGCGTCGATCAAGTTGTAGAGTTCCTCGCGGTCTGCGCCGGAGAAGTCGAAGGCGCCGGTGGCGACGAGGCACTCGAGCACGCGTTTGTTGAGGGCGCGGCTGTCGACGCGGAGGAGAAAGTCGCGGAAATCCTTGAAGGGGCCGTTGGCGTCGCGCTCGGCGATGATCTTCTGGCCGGCCTGCTCGCCCACGCCCTTGATGCCGGCGAGACCGAAGCGGATGACGCCGTCGGCGGCGGAAGAGGCGGCGTCGGCGGTCTTCTTGAATACGGGCGTGAAGGCCTCGCGGGACTCGTTGATGTCGGGGCCGAGCACGGTGATGCCCATGGCCTCTGACTCGGCGATGAAGTGGGAGACCTTTTCGGCGTTGCCGAGCTCGGCGGTGAGCACGGCGGCCATGAACTGCACCGGGTAGTTGGCCTTTAAATACGCGGTGTGGTAGGCGACCACGGCGTAGGCGGCGGAGTGGGACTTGTTGAAGCCGTATTGGGCGAACTTGTTGAGGAGGTCGAAGATCTCGTTGGCCTTCGAGGCGGGGATCTTGTGCAGGCGCTCGGCGCCCTCGACGAACTTGACGCGCTCCTTGGCCATGGCCTCGGCGTCCTTCTTGCCCATGGCGCGGCGGAGCATGTCGGCGCCGCCGAGGGTGTAGCCGCCGATGACCTTGGCGCACTCCATCACCTGCTCCTGGTAGACGATGATGCCGAAAGTCTCCTTGAGGACGGGCTCGAGGAGCGGGTGCGGGTAGACGATGGAGGAGGGGTCTTTTTTGCCGCGGGCGTAGTCGGGAATGAAGGCCATCGGGCCCGGGCGGTAGAGCGCGGAGATGGCGTTGATGTCGTCGATGGTGGAGATGCCGACCTGGCGGGAGGCGCTTTGCATGCCGCCGGACTCGAGCTGGAAGACGCCGATGGTCTTGCCGGCGTTGAGGAGCTCGTAGGTTTTGGGGTCGTTGAGGTCGCGGGAATCGAGCTCGAAGTCGGGCTTGGCGGTGCGGCGGACGTTGGCGACGGCGTCGTCGATGACCGTGAGAGTCTTTAGACCGAGGAAGTCCATCTTGAGCAGGCCGAGCTTGCCGACCGCGCCCATGTCGAACTGCACGGTGACGTCGCCCTCCTGCGAGGTGAGGGGGACGAATTCGTCGAGCGGCTGCTCGGTGATGATGATGCCGGCGGCGTGTTTGCCGGTGTTGCGCACCATGCCCTCGAG
>JAIXVY010000336.1 GCA_027482505.1 Opitutaceae bacterium
ATTTCCTGGGTGACCTCCAAGGCCTTCTTCACCTGCGCGGCGGCATAGGCAAAGACATGGGCGTCGGGGTTTGTCGAGGCGCCGCCCATGAAACGGGGGTTGCTGAAGAGATTGGCGGTGCCCCAGAGGAGCTTCACGCCGGTGGCCTTCTGGAGCTGCTTGGCGTGGGCGACGATGGCGTCGAGGTGCTTGTTGGACTCGGCGAGCGTGGCGCCCTCGGGGGCGATGTCGCGGTCATGGAAACACCAGAACGGCGCGCCGATTTTCTGGTAGAACTCGAAGGCGGCGTCCATGCGGACCTTGGCGACGGAGACGGCGTCCTTGGAGGACGACTCCCACTTGCGGACGATGGTGCCGGGACCAAAGGGGTCGGAGCCCGTGCCGCGGAAGGCGTGCCAGTAGGCGATGCCGAAGCGCAGGTGCTCGGCCATCGTCTTGTCACCGACTTTTTCGTTGGCGTTGTAGTGCTTGAACGCGAGCGGATTGGTGCTCTGCGCGCCTTCGTAGGCGATCTTGGAGATTCCGGCGAAATGCTCGGCGGATTTGGTCTTGGTGGGCTTGGCCATGGTGTGGATTGCGGGTTGGAGGGAAAAAGAAGCGATTCCGGCGCGGCGCAGCCAAGGGCCGTGCCGGGGATCAAGGAGGAGCTAGGGCGCCAGGACTGCGTTCCACGGAGCGGCGGTGGTCTCGCCTACGATCAGGCGCGGCGTGACCAGGATGGCGCGGCGCGGGGAGCCAGGCTGGAGGAGGCGCCCTACCAACCGGGCGACGGCCGAGGCGCCGAGGTCCGCGTTGGGCACGGCAAGGCTAGTCATGCGAGGCAGGCCGGGGGGCGCGTCCTGGCCGTCGAAGCCGACGACGGAGACGTCCTGCGGCACGCGAAGGCCGCGCTCCCGAAGATCCGCGACCAATTGATAGGCCTGGTGGTCGGCGGCGCACACCCAGGCGGTCACGCCCTGCCGAACACGTTTCGCCACGAGCGCGGCCAACTCGCCGGGAGCGGCTGCGGACGCGGAGGAGGGCCCTACATTCACGACATCGGCAGGCGAAAGTGAGAGACCATGCTGGAACATCGCTTCGGCGTAGGCGGCGAAACGGCGAGAAGCCCATAGGCCACCCGCGGGATAGCGCCAGGTGGCGAAACCGATTTTCCGATGCCCAAGCGCAACCAGATGCGCGACCAACATGCGAACGCCGCCGTGGTCCGTATCGATCGTGTCGATGCGTTCATCAGCGCATTCGTTGAGCACCGACACCACGGAAAGTTTTTCGGCCAGCATCGTGACGGTGGCCTCGGGGAACGGATAGAGCAAAATGGCGCCGCGCCATCCCGCGGTGCGCAGATGCCCAAAAAGCCGGCGCCGACCGGCCAACGGCGCGGTCTCCTCGGGAGCGAAAGGCAAGATATCCACGTTGGCGCGATCCATCCGCGCCCGGGCGCGGATACCGTCGAGGATCTGCGGCAGCGTGATTTGATCCGACGCCACCAACGGAGTGCCAATGAGCACGCCAAGTTGCAGCGGACGCGCATCCGAGTCTTTGCGCACGCTCCGGGTGGGGGCCCCGGCATAACCCAATTCGGCAGCCATGGCCTGCACCCGTGCCCGGGTGTCCGCGCTCAACGCGGGGTGGTTAGCCAAGGCGCGCGAGACCGTGGCGCGCGAAAGCCGCAAACGGCGGGCAAGCTGACTTTGGCTGGGAGCGCGCATCGATGGAGTCAACTAGCCAGAGCGTAAAATACTGTGCAACCTATAGAATACTTATTTAATTAAATAACTCACATTACACTTTCAATAAACATTTAAGATTATGTATTTTGAAAAAATAATGTGTGCACTTTTTAGTAAATTTTAACGCGAATCAATCCGCGACACATGACACGTCCGGTCGTTTGGAGGATCGAAAAACAGAAGGGATATAACCCGGGCGCTCAAAATAGCCTGATCAATCTTGCGCCCCGGCGCCCGAGGTGACGGCCTGACTATTTCGCCATGGCATCCACTCCCCACGTTTCCAGCCAAGAGCTTTGCCCCTGCGGTTCCGGCAAGCCCTTCGACCAATGCTGCGGCCCCGTCCTGGCCGGCGCCCCCGCCGCCACGCCCGAGGCCTTGATGCGCTCCCGCTACACCGCCTACGTGAAGAAGGATTACGTGCATCTCCGCCGTTCGCTCAGCGCGGAGCAACAGGCCGATTTCAGCGAAAAGGACGCCCGCGACTGGGCGGAATCCGCCGAGTGGCTCGGATTGGACATCACCGCCACCGAGGCCGGCGGCGAGACCGACCAAGAAGGAACGGTCGACTTCGTGGCCCGCTTCAAATCGGGCGGCGAAGAGCGCAAGCACGTCGAGAAGGCCCGCTTCACCCGCGAAGACGGCCGCTGGGTCTATGCCGGCATGATCGTCCCCAAGGCCGAGCCCGTGCGCCGCGAGGCCCCCAAGGTGGGTCGCAACGATCCCTGCCCCTGCGGCTCGGGCAAGAAATACAAAAAGTGCCACGGCGCCTGAGCGGTCCCGACCGGGGCTGCTTCCGTTGTCCGCACAATCCAAGGTAATTTCCCTTTTTCCACGCCGCCGTCGCCTTGCACCAAAGGCTTCGGCGGCGTTTTGCTGTCTCCCCACCACCACGCCATGTCCATCACCACGCGCGACATCTATCTCGGCACCGACTCGGGCGCCACCACCTCCAAAACCGGCGGCGTGTTTGCCGACGGCACGCCGATATCCACCAGGCTGCGCCAAAGCTCGACCAACTCTCAGGCCGGCACCGCCGCCGTCATCTCCGGCTGGATCGAGGGAGCGGAGGGGTTTCTGAAAGACAACGGGCTGTCTTGGGACCGCGTGGCCGCCGCCGGCCTCGCCCTGCCCGGCCCCTACCGCACCTACGGCGTGTTGGAAAAGTCGGCCAACCTACCCGACAGCTTTGCCGGATGGAATTTTCACGCCGATTATGCCGCCGCGCTGGCTCGGGCCGCCGGGCGGCCCATTCCGCTTTTCGCGGGCAACGATGGCGACCTCGGTGGTGTCGGCGAGGCCGCCCGCGTGCGCGGCGACAGCAAATCCACCGTGCTTCTTCTCGCCCCCGGCTCGGGTCTCGGCGCCGCCTACATCGACGCCAACGGCCTGCCCCTGTCCGGCGACCATCTCGCCGGCATGGAGGCCGGCCACATGCCCGTTCCTCTCCACCTGCTCGGACACGGCCTGGAAAAACTGCCCGCCTTCCGCTGCGGCTGCGGGCGCGACTGGGGCTGCATCGAGGCCTACTCCGCCATAGCCGGCCTGCCCCAATACCTCGAAGCCTACCTAACGCGCCACCCCGGCCACGAGCTCGCCGCCTCGACCGAAACGCCCAAGCAAAAGGCCCTATCCCTCCGCGGCCGGGCCCAGAAGGGCGACCCACTCGCGCTGGAAATTTTCGACACGCAGGCACGGGCGCTCGGCATTCATATCGCCAACCTCTGCATGGCGCTCGATCCCGGCATCGTCGTGATCGGCGGAGGCCTCATCGATCCCGAGTCCACCACACCCGAGTTTCGCCAGCGCTACCTCGATGGCATACGCCGGGCCGCCGAGCCTTACCTCTTCCCCGCGCAACGCGCGCGCCTGAAGATCGTTCCCGCCACCTTGGGAGAACTCTCGCAGTCCATCGGGGCCGCGCTCCTCGCGCTTTACTCCAGCCGCTGACCAAAGGCGACAGAACCGGCGCAAGAACGTCGGAAAACGAAAAGGCCTCCCGAAATCGTGAGGCCTTGTGAAAAATTCCGGATTACACGCCGAAATGGGCGGCAGGTGTCTGGCTTACTCGCCGGACTTGGCAGCCTTCTTCTCGGCCTTCTCAGCCTTTTTTTCGGCCTTCTTTTCGGCTTTCTCGGCCTTCTTTTCAGCGGACTTGCCCTTGGCTTTTTCGCCGCTGCAGCAGCAGTCCTTGTCGGTGCCGCAAACCTTGCCGTCCGCGCCCGTCTCGCAGCCGCACGCGGCCTTGGCGGGTTTGGAATCGGACTTCTTCTCTTCGTGGTGTGCCGCAAAGGCGACAGAACCGGCGAACACGGCGGCGAACAAAAGAGCGGCGAGAGCGCGGAATGATTTCATGGGATGGATGTAGGGTGAATGACGTTTGGGTTCGTCGAGTGTTACGCGTGAATCTTAGCGATCACTCGCTTTTTTTAAGCCGCTGACGCGGGGCGCGAAAGACAAGCGAACAAAGGAACGGATCGGCAGGCACCCAGTCCCTGCCGACCTCAGAAGCCCAGAGGGAGCCTAGAGCGAACCTATTTGGGGTCGCGCGAGTCGTTCACGAAACGCTCGATACGGTCGCAAGCCACGACCAGTTGCTCATAGCTTTTGGCGAAGCAGGCGCGCACGTGGCCGGTGCCGTTTGCACCGAAGGCGGTGCCGGGCACGACCGCCACCTTTTGCTCCTTGAGCAAACCGACCGCGAAATCCTTTTCGGCCATGCCGATGCCGGTCGTGGTGGGGAAAGCGTAGAAGCTGCCGCGCGGCGAGTGGCAGGTGAGGCCGATCTCGTTGAAACGGCGCACCACGAGGTCTCGACGGCGGTGATACTGGTCGCGCATCTCGCACACGTTGTCCCAGCCGCGTTGCAGGGCCTCGAGCGCAGCCTCCTGGGCGATGATCGAGGCGCACATCATGGCGTATTGATGCACCTTCATCATCGCGTCGATGAGCTCGGCCGGGCCGCAGGCATAGCCGATGCGCCAGCCGGTCATCGCGAAGGCCTTGGAGAAGCCGTGCAGGAAAATCGTGCGCTCCTGCATGCCGGGCAGGCTGGCGATGCTGGTGTGCGTGCCCTCGAAGGTGAGCTCGGAATAGATCTCGTCGCTGAACACCAGCAGATCCTTCTCGCGGCAGAAGTCGGCGATGGCCTCCAGTTGCGCGCGGTCGCAGGTGCCGCCCGTGGGATTGCACGGGAGATTCAGCATGAGGATCTTGCAGCCGGGCACCCAGGCGGCGCGGAGAGCCTCGGCGGTAAGCGCGAAGCCATCCTTCGCATAGGTCGGCACCGCCACGCCCTCGCCGTGCACCAGCGAGATGCTCGGGTGGTAGGAAACGTAGCAGGGCTGGTGAAACATCACCTTGTCGCCCGGGTTGCAGAAAGCGCGGAAGGCGAGGTCGAGCGCCTCGGAGACGCCGACCGTGATGATGATCTGGTCCTCGGGACGATAGTTTACGCCGAAGTGCTCGGTGACGTAGGTCGAGACCGCCTTGCGCAGCTCGGGCATGCCGAGGTTGGAGGTGTAGTAGGTCTTGCCCTCCTCCAACGCGGTGATGGCGGCCTTGCGCACGTGCCAGGGCGTGACGAAGTCGGGTTCGCCTACGCCGAGCGAAATGACGTCCTGGCCCTTCATCTTGGCCACGAGCTCGAAGAAATCGCGAATGCCGCTTTTGGGCAGCGACGCGACATGGCGCGCCACCCAGCGGGTGCCGGAATTGCTCATTGGTATGCCTCCGGGTTAGGGCGAGACGTTGAGCCGGCTGCCCGAGCCCTCGTCGTCGTCGAGACGAAAACCGCCCTCCTTGTAGGAGCGCAGCAGGAAGTGGGTGCTCGTCGAAAGCACGCCGCCGAAGGTGGAAAGTTTTTCCGACACGAAGGCCGCGGCTTTCTGCAGCGTGGGGGCGTTGACGAAAACGAGCAGGTCGTAGGCGCCCGACATCAGGTAGCAGGACTCGACTTCTTCGAACTGGCAAAGGCGCTCCGCCATGCGATTGAAGCCACCGCCGCGCTCGGGCGTGAGCTTCACCTCGATCACCGCGCGCACGGCGGCGCCGGCTGCGGCCTCGCGGGAAAGATCGAGCACCGGACGCCAGCCGAGGAAGATTTTATCTTTTTTCAGCTGTTCCAGGTGCTGTTCGACTTCGGCGACGGAGAGACCCGCGACCGTCGCCATTTGCGCGGTCGAGAGCCTGCCACCTTCGAGGAGCAGCTTGAGAACAGGGTTCATAAGGAGATCCAATCCACCCGAGCCGCCCCGCCAAATCCATCCCAAAGTTGGACCATCGGCTTACCGCCGCCCGCGCCGCGCTTGCGTCCGCCCGCCTCGCACTGGCAAGATAAGGCGTTCATGAACGCCGAGTCCAACGCCACCCCTCCCGCCGCCAACGTCGCCCCCAGCGACTTTATCCGCGACATCGTGGCCCAAGACCTCGCCGCCGGCCGCCACCCCGAAGGCATCGTCACCCGTTTCCCGCCCGAGCCCAACGGCTACCTTCATATCGGCCACGCCAAGTCCATCTGCCTCAACTTCGGCATCGCCCTCGAAAACGGCGGACGCTGCCACCTGCGGATGGACGACACCAACCCGGCCAAGGAGGACATCGAATACGTCGAATCCATCACCGCCGACGTGAAGTGGCTGATCTCCGGCTGGGCCGACTCCGTCCTCGGCCTCAAGCCCAAGGGCGCCAAGCCCGCCGCCGAGGGCGGCGATTTCCGCATCCGTCCCGTCCCCGGCGCTGAAAACACGTCCAGCGCCGCCGAACTCGAACCCTTCTTCGCCAGCGACTACCTCGAGCAGCTCTACGCCTACGCCGAGCGCCTGATCGAGAAGGGCAAGGCCTACGTCTGCGATCTCAGCCCCAAGGAGACCGACGAATACCGCGGCGCCCCCGACAAACCGGGCAAAAACAGCCCCTTCCGCGACCGCTCCGTCGCCGAAAACCTCGACCTGTTCCGCCGCATGCGCGCCGGCGAGTTCCCCGACGGCGCCCGCACCCTGCGCGCCAAGATAGACATGGCCGCGCCCAACGTCTGGCTGCGCGACCCCCTGCTCTACCGCATCCGCCACATCGACCACCACCACGCCGGCTCCGGCTGGTGCGTGTATCCGCTTTACGACTACGCACACTGCCTGAGCGACTACCTCGAGGGCGTCACCCACTCCGTCTGCACGCTGGAGTTCGAGGTGCACCGCCCGCTCTACGAATGGCTCCTCGGCGCCCTGGATCTCCCCCGCGTCCTGCCCCGCCAATACGAGTTCGCGAAGCTCCACCTCGCCTACACCATCGTGAGCAAGCGCAAGCTGCTTCAGCTGGTGAACGAAAAGGTCGTCTCGGGCTGGGACGATCCGCGCATGCCCACCCTGGCCGGCATCCGCCGCCGCGGCGTGCCCGCCTCCGCCCTGCGCCGCTTCGTGACCGGCGTCGGCGTGACGAAGTTCGACAGCCTCACCGAGCTCGCCGTTTACGAAAACGCCGTGCGCGAGGAGCTCAACGCCTCCGCCCACCGCCGCTTCGGCGTTCTGCGCCCGCTCAAGATCATCCTCGTCAATCTCGCCCCCGACGAGGTCGTCGAGTGCTCCGCGGGCAACCTGCCCTCCGATCCCGCCGCCGGTTCCCGCACCCTCGCCCTCACCCGCGAAGTCTACATCGAAAGCGAGGACTTCGCCGAGGTGCCGCCGCCGAAATATTTCCGCCTCAAGCCGGGCGGCGAGGTCCGCCTCAAATACGCCGGCATCATCAAGTGCGAGGAGATCGTGAAGGACGCCTCCGGCGCCATCGCCGAGATCCGCTGCACTTTCGACCGAGACACGCGCACCGGCCAGCCCGGCGCCGACCGAAAGGTGAAGGGCACCATCCACTGGGTCTCCGCCTCGCTCGCCGTCGAAGCCGAGGTGCGCCTTTACGACCGCCTTTTCACCGTGCCCGAGCCCGGCGACGCCGAGGATTTCCTAAAAGTGCTCAACCCGAACTCGCTCGAGATCCTGACCGCGAAGCTCGAGCCCTGTCTCTCCGGCGCGACGCCCGGCCAGAGCTTTCAGTTCGAGCGCCTCGGCTACTTCACGCCCGACGCCAAGGACTCCGCCGCCGGCCGCCCCGTCTTCAACCGCACCATCACCCTCAAGGACACCTGGGCCAAATAAAGGCCCCCACACGCGGTGTTTTTGTGGCCAACCCACCCCGCGTCCCCCACCCTGCCACCATGCCACTGAAGCAAAATCCCGCCGGCAAACTCATCTCCTTCGAAGGCCCCGAAGGCAGCGGCAAGTCCACCCAGATCGCCGCCCTCGCCAAACACCTTCAGCTCCTCGGCCGGGAGGTGCTCACCACCCGCGAGCCAGGCGGCACGGAAATCGGCGAACAGATCCGCAACATCATCGTCCATAACTCCAAGGGCGACGAGATGTGCCCGGAGACCGAGGTGTTCCTCTTCGCCGCCGCCCGCGCACAACTCGTCCGCGAGGTCATCGCCCCCGCCCTTCTCTCCGGCAAAGTCGTCCTGTCGGACCGCTTCCTCGACAGCTCCACCGTGTATCAAGGCATCGCGCGCAATCTCGGCTCGGACCCGGTGCAGCAGATCAACCGCTTCGCCGTCGGCAACGTGATGCCCGACCTCACGATCATCGTCGACGTGCCCACCGAGGTCAGCCTGCAACGCATTCGCCTGCGCGCCTCCGATATCCCCGACCGCATGGAGCGCGAGAACGCCGAGTTCTTCGCCAAGGTCCGCGAAGGCTACCTGCTCCTCGCCAAGAGCATGCCGCAACGCTTCACCGTGATCGACGGCACCAAATCCGAGGCCGAGGTCGAGAAACAGGTCTGGACCGCGGTGCAAAAGCTCATCGCCCACTGAGGAGCCGGGAGCGAGGAGCGCGGAGCAAGGAGCCAAGCCCGCTCCGGACAATAGGTCTGTTCTCTCTCCTGGCTCCGCGCCCTCGCTCCCTGCTCCCGGCTCCTTGCTCCCTGCTCTTAGCTCCATGCTCCTTGCTCCCCAGCCTTGGCCCGACGCCCTCGCCGGCACGCCCGCCGTCGCCGTCATCGAGCAGGCCATCGCCCTCGCCCGCCTTTCGCACAGTCTGCTTCTCACGGGCGAGGACATCGACCTGCTTCGCGGAGCCGCCGTCGCCCTCGCGGACCGACTGCTCAACCCGCCCTCCACCGCGCCCGAGCGCAGACGCGCCGTGACCGACGGCACACACCCGGATTGTTTTCATCTCCGCCCCGCCGGAAAAATGCGCCAGATCGGCGCCGAGCCCACGCGCGAACTCATTGGCAAGGTCCAGGTCTCCGCCTCCGCCGGCGGCCACAAGGTGGGCATCATCCACGAGTGCGACCGCATGAATGTCGCCGCGGCCAACATCTTCCTCAAAACCCTCGAGGAGCCGCCCGCCCACACCACGCTCCTCCTTCTCACCACCCGCCCCCACGCGCTGCTCCCTACCATCCGCAGCCGCTGCCAGCTCTTTCGCTTTTCCGCCCCGGGCATCGCCACCCCCGTCGACGGCTGGCCCGCCTGGCTCGAGGACTACCGCGCCTGGCTGGGCCTGCTCCACGGCGGAGCCGCCAAATCCGCGCCCGCCGACGCCATGTTTCGCCTCTACGGCTTGGTCGCCCGCTTCGGCGTCCTGCTTGAAACCGCCACCGACACCCTCTGGGCCGAGCAGAAAAAAACGCTGCCCGAAGACCTCACCGACGAGGAGCAGGAAGCCATCGAGACCGGCCTGAGCAAGGGCCTGCGCGACCGCCTCTTCGCCGACATCGAGCGGGCCACCAGCACCTACGCCCGCGAGGTGCTGGTCACCCCCGAGGCCGCCATCGGAGCGCGCGCCTTCGCCGAGACCGTCAAACACCTTGAACACGCCGCCGGCCTGCTGCGCGTGAATTTCAACGACGCCTCCGCCCTCGAGCTCTTCCTCCTCAAGGCCCTCCGCGCCTGGACGCGAAAGTGAGCCCGCCCGCAGGCCCCGGCCGGTGATCGGGACCGGCAAAGCCCGGCCGCCCGCCAAGCCTGCCTTTTCACCACCCGCGCACAGCTCCACCCCCCCCCCCCCCCCCCCCCCCCCCCCCCCCCCCCCCCCCGCCCCCCCCCCCCCCCCCCCCCCACCCCCCCCCGCCCCCCCCCCCCCCCCCCCCCACCCCCCCCCCCCCCCCCCCCCCCCCCCCCCCCCCCCCCCCCCCCCCCCCCCCC
>JAIXVY010000513.1 GCA_027482505.1 Opitutaceae bacterium
GTGGACGAGCGCCAGGCGAGGCCGGCGAGGGCGCAGGCGGCGAGGGCGCAGACGGCGCCGGTGGTGTTGGCGTGGCCGAAGGGCTCGGCGTTGCGGCCGGCGGGCGCGGCGAGCCAGAGCAGCGCGCTGGTGAACAGGAGCGGATAGACGAAAGAAGAGACAAGCCTATCCGCCGCGGACGAAGCGAGGACGGGCAGCAAGGCGTAGGGCAGGGCGAGCGCGCCGAGGAAAGGCAGCAGGGCGGGGGCGATCGTTTCGCGAAGCGGCGAGAGGGCGGTCGCGAGCACGCCGGCGGCGGCGAGACCGGCGAAGGCGATATCCAGCGCGCCTCCGAGACGGGAGAACGGACGGCCGAGGGCGAGACGAACAAGCGCCACCACGACAGGCAGGAGCCAAAAAGCGGCGGCGGCTGCGGCGAACGGCCAGGTTTGCAGGCGGGTGGAGGAGAGCGGCGGCAGGGTGAGGGCAAGCGCGAGCGCCAGACCGAGGACCGGAAGCAGGGCGGGCGATACGAGAGGGCGAGGCGACGCGGAGACGTTCACGCAGGATTGGGACGGAGAGAGGCGGCAGCGAAAGAGGGACGCCGGAATACCGGTGCGAAGGTGGGTGGGGCGGGCGGGGGCGGGAAGCGGAATTTTACCGGCAGGCCGGGTGCTTGACCGCGGGGCGAGGCGGGGGGCAGGGTTGGGCCATGGACACTCCTGAAACCATCGCGGCCCGACACCGGCGGCGGCGCCTGGCCGCGCTCGCGGTCGGGGGGCTGGGCGCGCTGGCGCTCGGGATCGTGGCCGCGACGCAGCCTCCGGAGACCTGGGCGCATCTGAAGGAACTGGCGGGGCGCGGCACGGAGTGGGTGCGCGGGCTGGGCGCGGGCTGGTTTTTCGCGGCTTTCGCGGTGTTGCCGGCGGTGGGCTTTCCCGTCTCGCCCTTCGCGTTCGGCGCGGGGCCCCTGTTCGGGCCGGTGCTCGGGCTGCCGACCGTGCTGGCGCTGGCCGGCGCGAGCATGGCTGCGAGCATGACGATCTCCTACGGGTTGTCGCGCCACGTGTTGCGGCCCTGGGTGGAGCGACTGCTGGCCTATCTGGGCTACCGGGTGCCGGTCGTGCCGGCGGACAAGCAGCGGATGTTCGTGTTTCTGGTGCGGGCGACGCCCGGCTCGCCGTATGTGTTTCAAAGTTTCCTGCTCGGACTGGCGGGGGTGTCGTTCGGGACCTATCTCGCGATCTCGTGGGTGGTGTCGGCGTCGTCGGTGGCGCTGATGATCGTGTTTGGCGACGCGCTGATCAAAGGCCACGGCCGTCTGGCGGTGGCCGCGGCGGGCGGCGTGATCGTGCTGGCGGTGCTGGTGAAGCTGGCGCGCCAGCGGCTGGCGGCGCGCGCGGAGGCCGCGCTGGCGGCGGCGGCCGGGGCGGAGGGCCGCGGAGGCGACGGCGCATGACCGGCCGGGAGGTCGACCTGGGCGGCGGCGGGACGCGGGCGGAGAGCGTCACGGAATTCACCCGGCGGGTGAAGGCGCTGCTCGAGCACGGACTCAAGCCGGGCTGGGTGCGCGGAGAAGTATCCAACTTAAGGATACAGGCGAGCGGGCACGTGTATTTTTCCCTCAAGGACGCCGGGGCGCAGGTGCGGGCGGTGATGTTTCGCGGCGACGCGGCGCGGCAGACGGTCAGGCTGCGCGAGGGCGGCCAGATGGTGGTCTATGGCGAGGCCTCGGTCTACGAGGCGCGGGGGGAATACCAGCTGATCGTGCGCGCGGTGGTGGACGACGGCACGGGCCGCTTGCAGCGCGAGTTCGAGGCCTTGAAGGCGAGGCTGGCGGCGGAGGGGTTGTTCGACCGCGAAAAGAAGCGCCCGCTGCCGCGGCTGCCGCGGACGGTGGGCTTCGTGACCTCGCCGACCGGCGCGGCGGCGCAGGATTTTTTGCGCATTCTGGCGCGGCGCGGCTGGTCCGGCCGGGTGGTGGTGCTGCCGGCCAAGGTGCAGGGCGAGGGGGCGGCGGAGGAATGCGCCGCGATGATCGCGGCGGCGAACGATCCGGCGGCGTGCGGGGTGGAGTTCGATCTTCTGGTGGTGGGGCGCGGCGGCGGCTCGCTGGAGGATTTGTGGGCCTTCAACGAGGAGATCCTGGTGCGCGCGGTGGCGGCCTCGCGCGTGCCGGTGGTTTCGGCGGTGGGGCACGAGATCGATTTCACGCTATGCGATTTCGCGGCGGACGTGCGGGCGGAGACGCCGAGCGCGGCGGCGGAGCTCATCTCCAGCGGATTCGTGGCGGAGGCGGAACGGCTGGCGAGGCTGGCCAGGGCGCTGGGGGGCGAAGTCGAGGCGATGGTCGGCTCGGCGCGCGATCGGCTCGACGGGCTGGGCGCGCGCCTGAAGCTGCTGTCGCCGGCGGCTCAGGTGGAGCGAGGCTGGCTGCGGCTGGACGATCTGCGCAACCGGTCGGAGGCGGCGCTGGAGCACGCGTTGCAGGCGAGACGCCACGACGCGGCTTTGCTGGCGGGAAGGTTGGCGGCGGTTTCGCCGGCGCGCAGGGTGGAGGCGGAGTCGCAGCGTTTGCTTGGATTTTGGAAACGACTTCAGGCGGCGAGTCCGGCCTCGGTGCTCAACCGGGGCTTTGCGATCGTGCGCGACGCGGAGGGACGTCCCGTGACGCGGGCCGCGGCGCTGCGCGCGGGCGAACGGGTGGGGTTGGAATTTGGCGACGGACGTGGCGCGGCGAGGGTGGAGCAGGGAAGCTAAGGCCGGGATCATGCAGATGCGCGGGTCGCATCAGGGCGACCTGGCGGCACCTTTCGGCGGGGCCCTCGGCTCGAAATACCCTCCGGGTATTCCTTCGCTCGGTCCGCGCCGAAATCTGCTCGCCATCTCTCCCTGCTGCTCCGCCGTCCATCTGCATGATCCCGGCTGAGGCCGGGAAGGCGAAGGGTTTCGCGCAGCGCCAATCGTCCGGACGCGAAAAAGCCGCGCCCGGCAAGGGGCGCGGCTTAATTTAAGAACCGATCCGGCTTAGAATTTGTAGGCGAGACCGAGGCGGACCATGGGGGCGCCGTCGTTTGCCTCGAGTTCGTAGCCGCGCTCGTCGTAGTCCACGGTGCGGGTGAAGTTGTAGCCGAGGCTGGCGGAAACGGTGAGCGAATCGGTGACGTCATAGTCGGCGCCGAGCGCGCCGCTGACGGCGGTGAAGTCGGCCACGGTGTCGCGCAGGGAGGGCTTGCCCACGAGGCCGGGCGCGGGGTCGTCCTCGACGTAGAAGCTGCCGACGTCGAGCTCGAGCGTGGCGCGGAGAGTAAGGCGATCGCTCGCGCGCCAGGAGACGCCGGAGCTGGGAAAGGCGACGGTGAAGGTCCACGCGTCGACAAATTCCCAGCGCACGCCGACCACGGGAAGCACGGGAAGGGATTCGGAGAGGGAATCGAAGACGAGGCCTGCTCCGAGCGTGAGGGTGGAGCTAACTTCGTAGCTGCCGAGGAAGAGGCCGGAGAGGGCGAGGCTGTCGGTCGTGAAAGCCCCGTCGGCGGCGTGCGCGCCGGGGGACAAGGTGCCGAGGAGGCTCCAGCGCTCGTTCAGCTTATGAAAGGCGCTAAGACGGGCCTCGATGGATTCCAGACGCTCCGGCAGGGGGGCGCCGCCGCCGTTGTCGAGTTGGAAGCCGCGGTAGCTGAAACCGGCGGAGAGGCGGGTGGAGGCGGAGAGGGGGCGCAGCGGTGTTTCCAGGTCGGCGGAGAAGAGCGAGACGGCGACGTCTCCGGCGGGGGCGCCGCGCGCCTCGAGGTCGGTTTCGCCGGCGTAGAGCGTGGAAATTTTGGCCACGGTGGCGGGTTTGCGGGGATCGGCGGCAAGGGCGGCGACGGGCGCGAGACCAAGCAGGGTCCAGGCGGCGAGGGTGAGCGGGCGAAGTTGGCGTCGGTTCATGGCATGGGAAGCAGAACCAAGCCGGGCGGAAAGGCGAGCGGGGCGAGACTGGTTTGGAAACGGCCAAGACCGTTTCCAGCAGCGCCGGCCGCGAGGCGGGCGGGCGAGCCGGGCGGCTAAAAGTTCAAGGTCCAGAGCTCGCCGGAGCTTACGGCCTGAATGGCGGAGGCGGGGAGCCAGCGTTCGGCGAACTCGGGGCCCCAGGAGTCGCTGAAGGCGAGTTCGCCGGTGACGCGGTTGTAGCCGATGAGCAGGCAGAGGTGGGCCGAATCGGGCTCGGGACCGAGGGTCGACCCGAGGCGGCGGCGTTCCGCGACCCAGGTTTTCAAGGCCTCGGCGCCGGAGAGGGCGGCGCGTTCGCGGGAGTAGGCGGTGGCGAGGGTGTTGAAGGCCCTGGTCGAGGAGAGGGACCAGAGGATGGGGCGCCCTTCGTCGATGTAGCGCGCGAGCGTGGCGGGCGAAGGCGATACGCGCAGGGTTTCGAGGCGGCGGCCGTTTTGGCGGACGGTGCGCTCCAAGGACTCAAGGAGTTTGGAAACGCTGGTGCCGCCGCCGAAGCCGGTGCCGCCGAGAGCGGCGAGATCGTAAAGATCGGCGGGAATGCCGGAGTAGCGGAGGAGGCGTTCGAAGGTGGCTGGAACGCAGTAGCCCTTTGGGCCCTGATCGACCATGGGGATGCGGTCGAGGATCACGTCGGCATTGTCGCGACGGGTGACGCGCGCGCGGAGGCGTTGGCGAAGTTGATCGTCGCTCAGGCGCGGGGGAGCGGCGCGCTCGGCCGGGAGGATGCGCAGCGCGAGATCCCAGTCGGGCAGAGATTGGACGAGGAGCAGATGGTCGCCGGCGGTGAAGAGGGCGAGCTCGCCGGGGTTGGCGCGTTTTTGCGCGGGCGAAGGCGCAAGTTCGGAGCCCTTGGGCAGCGCGGCGCCGAGGGTGGCGCGGATTTTTTCGAAATCGCCGGCGAGGGCGGCGCGAAAGGTTTCCAGCTTGGCGGGAGGGACGATGGCGTAGGATTCCAAGGCGGCGAAGGCGGGGTCGTCGCCGCGGTTGGTGAAGAGCACGGACAACTCGGCCACGCGCGCGTCCTCGGCGCGCAGCGCGAGCATGTAGGCGGGGACGTCGAGCAGCGGGACGGGCCGGCGCAGGTAGGCGCGCCAGCTTTCGTAACCGGGGGTGATGCTTTCGGGACGGAGCTTCAGGCGCCGCGCGACCTCGGCGGGCGGATCGTCCCAGAGGGAGGCGTCGGCGAAGAGGGGTTGGCCGAGGGCGCGGTTGAGCGGCCCGATCCAGTCGGGTGGAGCTTCGGTCGGGGTGGGTTTGGCGGACTGATCGTCGACGAAGGCGAGGTCGGCGGCGGAGAGGCGATCGCGGGAGAGAGTGAACTCGCGTCCATCGGCGCGACGTATGACCACGGAGCCGGCGTCGGCGCGGACGAACTCGGCGTCGACGGTGCGACCGTCGCGGTCGGTCCATGTGCGCGGCGAGGCCGGGGCAGCGTGGGCGAAAAACAGGATCCCGGCGCGGAGGAGGAGAGCGAGCAGAGGGCGACGCATCGTGGGGCGATGCGAGGTATCGCCGCAAAGACGCGCGAAAGACGCAAAAAAGAAGCGCTCTGATCGGCGCCAAGTCAGGCCCGGCTACTTCGGGGACTTAGGGCAGGGTTATCTTCAGGCGTAGGAAGCGGCGGGGATTCGACGCGAGATCGGCGGCGTCGGCGACGGCCACGGGGCCGGCCAGGTTTTGCGCGCCCGTGCTCGTCCAAACGGGCGTCCAGGCGGCGAGATCGCTTGAGGCCTCGACGGTGTAGGTGAGCGCGGGGTCGGCGATGCGGGTGAAATCGAGCGCGAGACGCGAGGGAAGACCGCTCGCGATACGGACCGAGGGCGCGGGAGTGGATGCGAGGGGATTGGCGGCCAGGGCGTATTCGAGCAGGTTGGGCAGGCCGTCGCGGTCGGGGTCGGCGTTGGCGGAGCTGTCGGCGCCGTTCCATGCGATGCCGGAGTTCCACGCGGCGTAGAGATTGGCGGCGGGCGTGGTGGCGGAGGCGATGCCGGAGGGGGCGGAGGCGAGCGCGTAGAGATTGGTCGCGGTGACGCGGTAGTGATAGGCGGTCGCCGGCGCGAGGCCGGTGTCGGTCCAAGTGGTCACGGCGAGCCCGTTGGCGACGCGCGTCCAGGGCCCGGCGAGGGCGGAGGCCCGCTCGACGATGTAGGCGGCGGCGGGCGAGGATACGGCGGACCAGGCCAGCGTGACGGATGTTCCCGCCGCCGAGGCGGAGAGGCCGGAAGGCGCCGCGGGCGCGCCGACGGGGTTGGAGGCGGCGGGGCGGATAAAGCGCCATTTGGACAAGTCGCCGGTGTCGGTCGAGGCGACCATGACGTAGCCGCCGTTGGCGTTGAGGCGGAGGCGTTTGTTGGCCGAGGCGGGGTGCTGGAGGTAGTAGCGGCCGTATTGGTCGGCGGTGAAGCTCCACTCCACGGCGAGGCCGGTCTCGCCGGCGGCGCCGAGCGTCACCGGGGCGGAGACGCCGTCGACGTAGCGGAGCGGGCGGCCGTCGCGGGTGGAGAGGATGCGCACGGTGTTGGCGGTCGCCCCGGGGGAGAGAAACCACTGGATGCCCGCGATGTCGGAGTCGGGCGAAATGCCCGCGGGGCCGGAGTCTGCCCCGGGGTTGATGGCGCGAAGGTAGGCGCCGTGGTTGTGGAGGTGGTAGGCGGTGTCGTTGACCACGCCCGTGACGCCGTCCCAGCCGGCGTAGAGCTGGCCGAGCGGCGTGAGGGTGCCGTCGTAGCGGAGGATGTTGGAGCGCGGGGCCTCGGCCGGATCGGGGGAGACCGGGTCGGGCGAGCCGGGCGCCTCCTCGATGTAGCCAAAAATCGAATACCGCTTGAGCCAGGTCAGGGACTCGGCGCGCCAGAGGAATTCGGCGAGGAAGTTGAAGGTGTCGGCCTCGGTCCAGGTGGCGGTGCCCGACCAGCGGGTGTTGCCGAATTCCGTCAGCCAGACCGGACGGCCGAAGTCGTTGTAGACGTTGGTCAGTTGGGTGATGAGCGAGTTGGCGTTGGGGGCGGCATACCAGTGCACCGCGGTGTAGTCGCGGCGGTAGCCGCGGGCGTCGGCCTTGGCGACGAAGTCCTGAAACCAGGTCCCGTTGATGTTGGCGGGCGCGGGGGAGACGAGGGGCACGTCGCGAGCCTCCAGGCGCGGCCAGCGCGCGATGGCGTCGTCGACCGTGATGTATCCCTGTTCCTCGTGTTCGGGCTCGTTGAAGCCGAGAAGGGCGACGGGTTTTCCGGTCTCCTGGAGGTCGCGGTGGTTGCGCTCGATCGGGATGCGGCTGGCGTTGCCGTGGTCCCAGCCAAAATCGCCCCATTGCATGGGGTTGTAGGTGAAGTCGGCGGCGAGGTAGGGAAAGGAGTCGCTCGACTGCCTGTTCCATGTGTAGCTCCAAAAGCCGTTGAGCCGGTTGTAGTAGTCCTGGTGATACGTGAGGCCGGGGGCGGCGGCGTAGCGGGCGCCGATGAGGCTGTTGGTGGCGGCGACGCCCTTCTTCGGATGCGCGCGGCGGAGGGAGGCGGTCCAGAACTGGAGATTGAGGGCGGAGTTGTAGGGGGCGACGACGAGCGGAGTGCCGGAGGACCAGCTGTTGTTCAGCGGCTGGATGGCGTGTCCGGAGTAGGCGCTGACGAGGGCGAACTGGGCGGGGGTGGCGGCGTTGTAGACCAGGCGCCAATCCTGGTGGGGGAGGGCGGTGTATTCCTCCGCGACGACGGGGATTCCGGCGGCGGTGCCCAGCTGGCCCAGGGCGAGGCAGAGGCCGGTGTCGGCGTTGCGGACGCGGTAGGTGCCGTCGCGGTGGTTGAGGAGGAGCTGCCACTCGGTGCGTCCGGGAAAGACGGGGTCGGCTGGGACGTTGACCACCGCGCCGTTGACGAGGCCGATGCGGAAATCGGGCCCGGTGTTGCGAATGCGGTAGAAGGAATCGGA
>JAIXVY010000027.1 GCA_027482505.1 Opitutaceae bacterium
ACCCCGAGCACGCCTTCGCCTTCCACCGCCAATTCCTCAAGACCGGCGACATGCGCGGCGCGCTCACCGCCCCGGTTGACCCCGCCGCGCGCGAGGCCACACTGGTGGCATGACGCCGCTGGAATTCCTCGAGGCCCTCAGCTACATCGTCACCGTCGTCGGCCTCCCCTTCGGCATCTGGGTCTACCTGCGCGACCAGCGCAAGGAGCGCCGGAACGAGGAGGAGGAGGTGTATGTCCGCCTTTCGGACCAGTATTCGGAGTTCCTGGAACTCGTGCTGAAAAACGCCGACCTCCAGCTCGCCACCCGCAATTCCCCCGCCACCCCGCTCACCGCCGAGCAACAGGAGCGCCGGCTGGTCCTGTTCGAGATCCTCGTGGCCCTCTTTGAGCGCGCCTACATCCTTGTCTACGAGGACGTGATGGACAAGGACGAGGCCCGCCTCTGGGCCTCCTGGGACGACTACATGCGCGAGTGGTGCCGCCGCGCCGATTTTCGCGAGGCCCTGCCCGTCCTGCTTCGCGGCGAGGATCCGGATTTCGCCGCCTACATTCGCAGGCTGGCCGCGGAGGAAGCGGAAGGCGGCCGGCCGGCCGAGACCGGCGGAACGCGGGCCTGAACAAGGCTTAGCGCCCGCGCCGCAGGTGGAGCAGTTCCACCTTCGCGGTGCGCTTCGCCGCCTCGTCGTAGTCGACGATCGCGCCCGATATGCGCACGTCGCCATCGGCGACCTCGAACTTCCGCGGCATGCCGTCGAGAAAGCGCTCCACGACCGGCTTCACCTCGCGCCCGAGCACGGAGGCGTAGGGCCCGGTCATCCCCACGTCGCACATAAAGCCCGTGCCGTTCGGCAGCACGCTCGCGTCCGCGGTCGGCACATGCGTGTGCGTGCCGAGCACGGCGACCGCGCGGCCGTCGAGATGCCAGCCAAGCGCGATCTTCTCGCTGGTGGCCTCCATGTGGGCCTCGACGAAAAACGCGTCCGCGTCCGAAGCCAGCCGCCGCAGCATGTCGTCTGCGCACAAAAAGGGACACTCCGCCTTCAACCCCATGTAGGTGCGGCCGAGCACGGTGAACACCGCCAGGCGCACGCCTTTGATGTTCACGATCACGTGGTCCGCGCCCGGGCAGGCGCCGGGCAGGTTCGCGGGCCGGCAAACCTTGGGGAAATCGTCTATCTCGGATTCCCAGCCCCGCTGGTCCCAAACGTGGTCGCCGAGGGTGATCGCGTCGACGCCGCTCTGCAAAAGTCCCTTGGCGATGCCACCGTTTATGCCCGCGCCGGCCGCGGCGTTTTCACCGTTGGCGATGACCGCGTCCAGCTTTAGCTCGGAACGCAGGCGCGGCAGCCGCTCCATGAGCATCTCCCGGCCGGGACGGCCTACGATGTCGCCGACAAAAAGGATTCTTAACATGGGCGCACCGTGCGTGCGGCCATGCGACGTGTCCAAATCAATTTCCCCGACTTCAACGCACCGCCAGGACGCCCTTCATGCCGAGCTGAAGATGGGCGGGAAAGGTGCAGAGATACACCATCTCGGTGCCGGAGGCCGCCTCCGCGGGAACCGTAAACACGACCGCGTCCCGTCCGCCGCCGCCAAGGAGCTTGGTATGGGCCAGCACATCCGCCGAGCGCTCCGGAGGCAGATAATCCGTCGCGCGCGCGCCGACCGCGGCCTGGGCGTAGGCCGTCGCGTCCGCTCCCGGACGGAGCAGGACCCAGTTATGCCCCATGGCCTCTTTGGGCGCGGAGCCCTTGTTGACCAGAACCAGCCGCAAAGTCTCGCCCGCCGCGGCCTCGATCCTCGTCACACTGAATTTCATGGTGTCTCCCACCTCGATGCGCACCTCCCGGGGGGACTCCGGCGTTCCCGCCGGAACCGTGGCGGCCGCCGCCGCTTCGGCGGCGGGCACGGTGGGCGGGGGCGCTTCGCGACCACAGCCGCACAATGCAAAAATTGCCACGACACCGATTGCAAAGCGTGTTTTCATGCACCTAACCGCAGTGGTCGATTTCCTCCGGCGCAAGCCTCGCGCCCGGGCGTTAGACAACCTTACCAAGCTTTTATTTCGCCTAATAACTCGCTTCCGCCGCCGTTTCGCCAAAAGACGAGTGGAAAAACCGACTCTGGATTCTAGCTTGATAACACTCTCCGAGTGTCGAGGCTCACCCCTTTTACGCCTTCGGAGCTTACTCCTCTTCATTTTACGACCATCACCATGCGTTTCAGTTCAGCCTTCAGCCCGCGCCGCGCAGCTTCATGCCTCGCCCTCCTCGCCCTGCCCCTCCTTCTGGGCGGCTGGACCTCGGGCCCTCAGTCCACCTTCGATGTCAAGGGCCCCGTCGCGCACACCCAGCTGCACGTGTTTTATGTCACCGTGTGGGTGACGATGATCATTTTCGTGATTGTCGCCGGTGTGCTTGCTTACGCCACGTTCAAATTCAAGGCCAAGAAAAACGAACCCACCCGGCCCGCAGACGCCCACGAAGGCCACGGCAATCCTTTCGTGGAACTCGGCCTCATCGGCGCCTCCATCCTCGCCTTGGTTTTCATCGCCGTCCCCACTCTGCGGGCCATCTGGTATACCTACGATGTTCCGGAGGCTCAGCGCGCCAACGCCTACGAGGTCAACGCCCGCGGCCTGCAATGGTGGTTCCAGTTTGAATACCCGTCAGAACAAATCGAGGGCTCGGGCCAGCTCGTAACCGGCAACGAACTCGTCATTCCCGCCGGCCGCCCGGTCCGCATCAACCTGCGCACCTCCGACGTCATCCATTCCTTCTGGGTGCCCAAGCTCGGCGGCAAGGTCGACATGATCCCGAACCGCGGCAACCACCTGTGGCTGCAAGCCGACGAGCCCGGTTACTTCTGGGGTCAGTGCGCCGAATTCTGCGGAGAGTCGCACGCCGTCATGCGTTTTCGCGTGATCGCGCTCGCGCAGGACGACTTTGACGCCTGGGTGGAAAACCAGAAAAAGCCCGCCCGCACCGTGCCGGCGCCCGCTCCCGACGCCCCCGTGGCCCAGTTCGCCAGCTACGATGTCACGCCCAAGAAGCGCAACGCCCCCGGCTATTCCGCCGCGTTCGACAAAGACCCCATGGCGGCCTGGACCGCGCTTCAGTTTCCCGAGAAGGATGAAAACGCCGCGCTCGTCGCCAAGGGCCGCGCGCTCTTCAAGGAAAAGAACTGCATCACCTGCCACGCCGTCCGCGGCCACGAAGGCCTCGGCGTAAACGCCCCCGACCTCACCCACTTCGGCTCCCGCACCACCGTGGCGGCCGGCCTCCTCGAAAACACCAAGGAGAATCTACACCGCTGGATCGTGCATCCGAACGACGTGAAGCCCGGCAATAAAATGTGGGTCGGCGTCAACGGCATGGCCGGCTACCTCGATATCGATCCGGCCACCAAACGCCCCACCGGCAAACGCCACATTGATGTGAACGACGAAGAAGGCCGCGCCCTCGTCGAGTATCTGCACAGCCTCAAGTAACCCCGCCTCGTTCTACACTCTTTAAATAATTCCGCCATGGAAGCCGCCCTCAAGTCCGCCGCCTACACCGCGCCCGACGCCAAGCCCGCGTCCCGCCCTTGGTTTTTCACCCGTCCGGCCGCCAAGACCGGCCTGGTCTCGTGGCTGACCACCGTCGACCACAAGAAGATCGGCCTGCTCTACGCCGTAACCGCCCTCTTCTTCTTCCTCGTGGGCGGCGTCGAGGCGCTGATGATCCGCGTCCAGCTCGCGGTGCCTAACAACACCTTCATCTCGCATCAGCTCTACAACGAGCTCTTCACGATGCACGCGACGACGATGATCTTCCTCGCCGTCATGCCGCTCTCCGCCGCGTTCTTCAATTACATGATGCCGCTCCAGATCGGCGCGCGCGACGTGGCCTTCCCCCGCCTCAACGGCTTTGCGTTCTGGGTCTTCATGGCCGGCGCCATCATTCTCAATGTCGGCTGGTTCACCAAGGCCGGCGCGCCCGATGTGGGCTGGTTCGGCTACGCACCCCTGACCTCCAACCAGTATTCCCAGCAATTTGCCGGCGACGTTTCCACCGACCTCTGGATCATGGGCCTCCAGATTCTCGGCGTATCGTCGGTCATCGGTTCGCTGAACTTCATCGTCACCATCATCAATATGCGCGCCCCGGGCCTGACCATGATGCGTCTGCCCGTGTTCACGTGGATGACGCTCTTCACCGCCTTCCTCATCATTCTTTCCTTCCCCGCCATCACCGTGGCGCTGGTCGAGCTGATGATGGATCGTTCTTTCGGCACCGGTTTCTTTGAGGTCGCCAAGGGCGGCATGCCCATTCTCTGGCAGCACCTCTTCTGGATCTTTGGCCACCCCGAGGTTTACATTCTCATTCTGCCCGCGATGGGCGTCGTCTCCGAGATTCTCCCCACCTTCTCGCGCAAGCCGCTCTTCGGATATCCGATCGTCGTCTTCTCCGGCGCCGTGATCGGCTTCCTCGGCTTCGGCGTGTGGTCGCACCACATGTTCACCACCGGCATGGGCACCGTCGCCACCGCCGCCTTCTCACTCGCCACCATGGCCATCGCGGTTCCCACCGGCGTGAAGATTTTCAACTGGGTTGGAACGCTTTGGGGCGGCCAGATCCATACCCGCACGCCCATGATGTTCGCCCTTGGCTTCATCTGGATGTTCATGATGGGCGGCTTCTCCGGCGTCATGCACTCCGCCGCGCCCGCCGACGCCCAGCAGCAGGACAGCTACTTCGTCGTCGCCCACTTCCACTACGTGCTCATCGGCGGCTCGATCTTCGCCCTGCTCGCCGGCATCCACTACTGGTTCCCCCTCGTCTTCGGCCGCATCGTCTCTGAATTCTGGGGCAAACTCTCCTTCTGGGTGATCTTCGTCGGCTTCAACGTCACCTTCTTCCCGATGCACTTCCTCGGCCTCAACGGCATGCCGCGCCGCACCGCCGTCTACGACGGCAACATGGGCTGGAACAGCGCCAACCTCATCGCGACTATCGGCGCCTTCGTTCTCGCCATCGGCATCGGCATCTACTTCGCCGTCATGGTCTACACCTACTTCAAGGGCAAAAAGTCCGCCGGCGACGTCTGGGACGCCCGCACCCTCGAGTGGGCCGTGCCCACCACCCCCCCGCCCGAGCATAATTTCCACATCACGCCCACCGTGCACGCCCGTGACGCGTTCTGGTATGAGAAAACCCACGCCAAGGAAATCGCCGCGGAAAAAGCCAAGGTCGCCGCGGAGACCGAATCCCATGGCGGCATCCACATGCCCAGCCAGTCCTGGTTCCCGCTCATCACCGCCCTCGGCCTCCTTATCGGCGGACTCTTCTTTGCCCACCATAATTTCAAGGGCGCGATCGCGGGCGGAGTCATTCTCCTCATCGGCGTCCTGGGCTGGGCCTTCGAAGGTCCCGGCGGCTATCATCTCCACATCAACAAGGACGGCTCCGTCACCGGAGGCGAAGGTCAGGACGAGGCCAAGCACTAAGCCCGGTCCGCTCCATACAAGCCACACATCCTAACCTTTAAAAATCCAGCATGAGCGCTCACGCCGGCACCATCGACCACCATCACGATCACACGACCGTGACGGGCATTCCCAACAAGAAGCTCTTCATGTGGGCCTTCCTCGCGTCCGACTGCATGTTTTTCGGCACGCTGATCGCCACCCACGTCATCTATCGCCTTCACCCCACTCCCGAAGGCACCGATCCGCTCAAGGTCTTCTCCCTGGAGCTCACCTCGTTCTCCACCTTCATCCTTCTCATGTCCTCGCTCCTCATGGCCCTCGCCGTGGGCGCGAGCCAGAAGGGAAAGGTCGGGGCCACCCGCAAGATGCTGCTCGGCACCATCTTCTTCGGCCTGATCTTCCTCGCCTGCCAGGTGTATGAGTTCAACCACTTCGTCCATCTGGGCATGACGCTTTCAAGCGACATGTTTGGCTCCACTTTCTACACCCTCACCGGCACGCACGGAGTCCACGTAGCCATCGGCGTTCTGTGGCTGGTGTTCATGTATATCCGCACCTTCAAGCCGGCCGACGCCTCCCGCGCCTGGGTAGCCCGCGCCTTCACCCAGTTCGCCGCCTTCGCCGTGGGCACCGTGGCCATCATGATCATGATGCTCGCCATCACCCACGCCGGCGCCGAGCACGGCTACTCGCTGCATGCCATCCTTGGCTCGCTCACCCACACGCCGCTGGCCGCCGGAGCCACCACCGCCTTCGCCGCCTCGCTGGGCGTGATTTTCGTTCTGTCC
>JAIXVY010000020.1 GCA_027482505.1 Opitutaceae bacterium
ACCTGAGCGCTCTGATCTAGCGTCTCTACTGTGATGGCGGCGCGGGGACCGTGACAGCGCTGCACGCGGCCGGTGCGGCTCCCGCGGGCACGCCCGCGGCGGAAGAGGAATCACGGCTCGAGCGGGCGGTTGCCGCCACGCCGGCCGGAGTCGTTTCCCCGGCAAGGAAGGAGGGAAACGCATGAGCTTCCATCTCGCGAATCTGGCCGCGCTCCCCGTCGTCGCTCCGGTGGCCATGGCCTTGGCATTGCTTCTGTTTCCTCGTCCGTGCGCGGCGAGGCGGACCGCCGTGGCGGTGTTTTTCGCCGGACTGCTCGGGCATGCGCTCTGGCTGGTTTTTCACACGGTGGAAAGCGGTCCCTTGGTGCTTCGTATCGGAGGCTGGCTCGCGCCGTATGGCATCGTGCTGGTGGCGGACACGCTAGCCGCGATCATGCTCGGTCTGGCCGCATTCACTGCGCTCGCCTGCTCGCTCTACGGCTTTGCGGAGGCTCCGGCGCGCGACGAGCACCCGCTGCGGTTGCCGCTGCTTTGCCTGCTGCTGGCGGGCATCAACCTTTCCTTCGTCACGGGCGATCTTTTCAACCTCTTCGTCGCCTTCGAAGTGATGCTGCTTTCTTCCTACGCCCTGCTCACGCTGGAGGCGGGCGCGCGGGAATCCCGGCAGGCGTGGTCCTACCTCACGATCAATCTGCTGGGCAGCGCGCTCTTCCTCGCCGCGACCGGCTACGCCTACTCGCTGCTGGGCACGCTCAACTACGCGGAGATGATCGTGCGCGCGGACGCGCTTGAGGGGGATTTCCGGCTGACCTTGCTGGGAGTCGTCCTGTTGCTCGTGTTCGGACTTAAGGCGGGCGTTTTTCCGCTCTATTATTGGCTGCCCGGCAGCTATCCCATGCTGCCCGCGCCGCTCGCCGCGTTTTACGCCGGCATGCTGACCAAGGTGGGCGTGTATGTGCTCCTGCGCATGACCGGCACGGTGTTTCCGCCGAGCCTGACGGCGCTGCACACGCTGCTGGCCTGGGTGGCGGGGGCCACGATGATCTTCGGCGTGCTCGGCGCGGTGGCGCAGGCGAGGGTGCAAACCATCCTGAGCTACCACATCGTCAGCCAGATCGGCTTCATGGTGCTGGCCATCGGCTTGTTCGGGCCCTTCGCGTTCACCGCGGCAATTTTCTACATCGTGCATCACATCATCGTGAAGGCGGCGCTTTTCCTCGTGGGCGGAGCGGTGGCCCGGGCCCACGGCACCGACGAACTGAGCCGCGGCGGCGGGTTGTGGCGCCTCGCGCCCTGGCTGGGGATCGTGTTCGTCGTCCAGGCCATGTCGCTCGCCGGTCTGCCTCCGCTTTCCGGTTTTTGGGGCAAGTTTATGATCGTGCAGGAGGGCTTCTCGCAGGGGCAGTGGGTCTTGGTGACGCTCTCTCTCGTCGCGAGTATTCTCACGTTGCTGAGCATGCTGAAGATCTGGCTCGGCGCGTTTTGGGCGGAAGCGCCCGCGACCGCGCCCCGCCTGGACGGCGGCTTCCGGCGCATGACCGCCGTCGGGCTCGGCATGGTCGCCGTTTCGCTGATGATCGGTTTGGCCCCGCAGCCTTTTCTGCGCGTGGCGGAGCACGCCGCGCGAACCACGCTGGATCGCCCCGGCTACGTCGCGGCGGTGCGCGCGGCCAATCTGGAGCAGGTGCCGGGCAAACATCCGCGCGCGGTCGCGCCTGAAACGACGACAGGGGGGGCGCAGCCATGAGCCGCTCCTCGCGACGCAATTCCCTTCCCGCGCGCGCTCTCGGGTTGATCGTGTTTGCCTGGTGTTTCACGCGAGAACTCCTTCTGGCCAACATCACGGTGGCCCGCACGGTTCTGCTTCAGCCCCGTTCGGCGCTCGCGCCCGGTTTCGTGACCTACGACCTGCGCGGGCTGTCGCCCTTCGAAATCGTGGTTCTCACGCACTGCATCACGCTCACCCCGGGCACGACCAGCGTGGAGGTGAGCCCGGACAACTCGACCCTGCTGGTGCACGCCCTGGACGCCCGCGATCCCGAGGGCGTGCGGGCCTCCATCCGGTCCGGCCTGGAGGCGCCTCTGCTGCGGTGGACTCGCTGACATGAAGACCTTTCTCGACGCCGTTTACCCGCTCGACTGGGCCCTGATCTTTCTTGTCGGCCTGGCCGGGGCGTGGCGCATCGTGCGCGGCCCCACCGTGCTGGATCGCCTGCTGGGCTTTGATGCGCTCACCGTGGCGGTGTGCGCGCTGATCGCGGTGCATTCGATTCGGGTGCAGACGGCCGACTACATGGAGTTGATCATCGTGGTCACCGGCCTCGGCTTTTTCACCACCGTGGCCTTTTTCTACTATCTGAGCCAGGCTGCTCCCAATCCGCAGGGCAGCAGTCTGGATGAACCGGACCGGCCCGCGCCCGGTTCACGCAAAGGAGACGGAGCATGAGCATGGATCTGATTATTTCCGGCCTGGCCGCGCTTTTGGCGGTGGCGGGAGGCTTTTTCCTGATGGTCGCCGGGGTGGGGGTGTTGCGCCTGCCGGACGCCTATTGTCGGTCGCACGCTCTGGGCAAGGCGATGACCCTCGGTATAATCTGCATCTTGCTCGCCATGGGGCTGTCCATTCCCGGGCTGGCCTGGTGGAAGGTGGCTCTGGCGGTGGTGTTTCAACTCGTGACCATCCCGGTGGCCAGCCACCTGTTCTGCCTCATCGCCTACCGCCGGCGACTGCGTCGGTGGTCGGTCTCCGGCTGGACCCAGGACTAGGGCCGCAAGGCCGTGCGACAGGAAGGTGGCGGGCAAAAACGTCCCGCTTAACCCCTTGCTTGAAGCTGGCATGGCGCGTGCGATTATAAATCGCCATGCCGCTTTCCATCTCGCCGTTTCTGGCCTCGGCCGAAGGCATTCCCGTTTGGGCCCTCGCTCCCTTTGGTCTTTTGCTTTTGTTGATCGCCGCGATGCCTCTGACGCCGCCGGCGCTGAAGCATCTTTGGGAAAAATACTACGCGCACGTGGCGATCGGCCTCGGGTTGGCGGTGGCGCTTTGGTTTGGCCTGCGCGTGCCGCACGGCTGGATCACGGTCGGTCACACGGCCTTGGAGTATGTGTCGTTCATCAGCCTGATCGGCGCGCTGTTCGTGGTGGCCGGGGGCGTCGTGCTGCGGGTGAAGGGCGAGGCGACGCCGGGCGAGAACGCCGCGTTTCTCGCCATCGCCGCGGTGATCACCGACGTGGTGGGCACCACCGGCGCGTCCATGGTGCTCATCCGTCCGTGGATTCGGATGAACAAGGTGCGCATCAGCTCCTACCACGTGGTGTTTTTCATTTTCGTGGTTTCGAACTGCGGCGGCGCGCTCACGCCCATCGGCGATCCGCCCTTGTTTCTTGGGTTTCTGCGCGGGGTGCCGTTTTTCTGGCTCTTGGCCAAGGCCCTGCCCGCGTGGCTCTTTGTCAACGGCATGTTGATTCTGGTGTTTTGGTGGCTGGACAGGCGTTCGTTCGCCAAAGTTCAGCCGCGCGTCCAAGCCGAGATCGAGGCGCCGGATACCTTCAAAATCGAGGGGCGGCGCAACCTCGTGTTTCTGGCCGTGGTGGTGGGCGCGGTGTTTATCCCCGCTTCGATTCCCCTGCTGCGCGAGGCGGTGATGATCGTGGCCGCGGTCGCCAGCTACCGGCTGACGCCCAAGCCGCTGCACGAGTCCAACGCGTTCTCGTTCGGTCCGATCAAGGAGGTGGGGTGCCTCTTCGTGGGCATTTTCCTCACCATGATGCCCGCGCTGGGCTATATCGCCGAGCACGGGCGCGAGTTTGGGGTGGAAAAGCCTTTCCAGTATTACGTGGCGGCGGGCTCGCTCTCCTCGGTGTTGGACAACGCGCCCACCTACGCGACCTTCTTCGAACTCGCCCAAGGCGCCGCGCAGGCCCGCGCCCCCGAGGTGTTTCCCGCGGCGGACGCTCCTGTCGCGGAGATCACGGCGGCGGTGCTGCGCGTGTCGCCCGAGCTCATCGTCGCGGTCAGCCTGGGCGCGGTTTTTTTCGGTGCGATGACCTACATCGGCAACGGACCCAACTTCATGGTGAAGGCGATCGCGGACGGGGCGGGCGTGAAAACGCCGGGCTTTTTCGGCTACATCCTGCGCTTCTCGTTGCCCGTTTTGCTGCCCATCTTGCTGGCGGCCGGATGGTTGTTCCTCTAGCCCGTCCCGGTCGGCGCGGGCGCGCCGCGCGGGGGGAGAAAAGCGGCTTGCCCGGGGCAAAGCCCGGCCGCACATCTTGCCGTTTCTCCTATGCAAAAGCTGGCTCTGCTTTCGGTGAGTGACAAACGCGGCTTGGTGGAATTCGCCACCGCCCTCGTGAAACAACACGGTTTCACGCTGCTCTCCACGGGCGGCACCGCCAAATTGCTCGCCGAAAAGGGGCTGCCTGTCACCGAGGTCAGCCAGCACACCGGCTTTCCGGAAATGATGGAGGGTCGCGTCAAGACCCTGCACCCGAAGATCCACGGCGGTCTGCTTTGCCGTCGCGACAAGGCCGATCACCTCGCCGCCGCCAAGGCACACGGCATCGGCCTGATCGATCTCGTGGTCGTGAATCTTTATCCCTTCGAGCAGACCGTCGCCAAGAAGGACGTGCACTTCGAGGAGGCCATCGAGAACATCGACATCGGCGGCCCCTCCATGCTCCGCAGCGCGGCCAAGAACCACGATGCCGTGGCCGTGGTGTGCGACCCCGATGATTACCCGTCCGTCCTCGAGGCCTACGCCGCCCCCGCCAAGCTGCCCGCCCTGCGCCGCAAGCTCGCGCTCAAGGTCTTCCAGCGCACCGCCAGCTACGACGCCGCCATCGCCCGCTACCTCGAAGGCCAGCTCGCCGAGCCCGATCTCGAGGCGCTCAGCGGCTACCCCAAGCAGTTCAGCCTCTCCCTGCCCAAAGCGCAGAGCCTGCGCTACGGCGAGAATCCCCACCAAAAGGCCGCCCTCTACGGCTCCTTCCACGACCATTTCTCGCAGCTTCAGGGCAAGGAGCTCTCGTATAACAACATTCTCGATATCACCTCCGCCACCTACCTGATCGGCGAGTTCGAGAAGCCCACCGTGTGCATCCTCAAGCACACCAACCCCTGCGGCGTCGCCTCGGCCGACACGCTCAAGGCCGCTTGGGAGGCCGCTTTCGCCACCGACCGCCAGGCGCCTTTCGGCGGCATCATCATCGTCAATCGCACCCTCGAGGCCGCGCTCGCGAAGACGATCTCGGAGATTTTCACCGAAGTGATCATCGCCCCGCGTTTCACCGACGAGGCGCTGGCCATTTTCGCGAAGAAGAAAAACCTGCGCCTCATGGTCGCCAAAGAGGGCGTCGGCGCCGATTCGCTGCTCGACGTGCGCTCCGTCGTCGGCGGCCTGCTCGTGCAGGACCGCAACAAGATCCTGGGCAACCCCGCCGATTTCAAGGTCGTCACCAAGCGCCAGCCCACCGCCGAGGAGTGGGCCACCATGATGTTCGGCTGGCGCGTGTGCAAACACGTCAAGTCCAACGCCATCGTCTATTGTCGCGGCGAGCAGACGCTCGGCGTCGGCGCCGGCCAGATGGCCCGCGTGGACAGTTCCCGCATCGCGGTCTGGAAGGCCGGCGAGGCCAAGCTCGACCTGAAGGGCTCGGTAGTCGTTTCCGAGGCGCTCTTCCCCTTCGCCGACGGCCTCATCGCCGCCGCCGAGGCCGGAGCGACCGCCGCCATCCAGCCCGGCGGCTCGGTGCGCGACGACGAGGTCATCGCCGCCGCCGACGCGCGCGGCATGGCGATGGTCTTCACCGGCATCCGCCACTTTAAGCACTAAGCGGCCGGGCGGATCGTAAAATCCCGTTTGCCAGCGCAGGAGCGGAGACGAATGTTCTCCGCTCCTTTTCGTCTCCATGAGTTCCGCCTCCACCGCCCCGTCCGCCGTCCTGCCCGTTCCGCCCGAGTCGCTGCCCGATCAGGCCGGCCGCTTCGGCGCCTTCGGCGGCTGCTATGTTCCGGAGACCCTCATGACGGCGCTGAAAGAGATCGGCGAAGTCTATGAGACCGCCCGCCACGATCCCGCGTATCTCGACGAACTCCGCCGCCATCTCAAGGAATTCGCCGGCCGCCCCACCGAGCTTTATTTCGCGGAGCGGCTCACCCAGCACTGCGGCGGAGCGAAAATCTATTTCAAGCGCGAGGATCTGCTCCACACCGGAGCGCACAAGATCAACAACGCCATCGGCCAGGTCTTGCTCGCCCGGCGCATGGGCAAACCCCGTATCATCGCCGAAACCGGCGCCGGCCAGCACGGCGTGGCCACCGCGGCGGTCTGCGCGAAATTCGGCCTCAAATGCCGCGTCTACATGGGCGCGGTCGACATGGAGCGCCAGGCATTGAACGTCTTCCGCATGCGCCTGATGGGCGCGGAGGTCGTCGGCGTGGAGGCGGGCCAAAAAACCCTGAAGGACGCGGTGAACGAGGCCATGCGCGACTGGGTGACCAATGTCCGCGACACCCACTACATCCTCGGCTCCGCGCTCGGCGCGCATCCCTATCCGATGATGGTTCGCGATTTTCACCGCGTCATCGGCCGCGAGGCGCGCGCCCAGATGCTGGAGCGCGAAGGCCGCCTGCCCGACGAGGTCATCGCCTGCGTGGGCGGCGGCTCCAACGCGATGGGCGTGTTCTTCGACTTTCTGAAGGACGAGACGGTGCGCCTGGTGGGCGTCGAAGCCGGAGGCCTTGGCATCAGGCGCGGCGAGCACGCGGCGCGTTTCGAAGGCGGCAAGCTGGGCGTGCTCCAGGGCTGCAAGACCTACATTCTGCAAAATCCCGACGGTCAGATCGAGCTCACCCATTCGGTCTCCGCCGGTCTGGACTATGCGGCGATCGGGCCGGAGCACGCGTTCTATCGCGACACCGGCCGCATTCGCTACGCCTACGCCTGCGACGACGAGGTGATGGAGATCTTCCAGCTCTGCTCGCGCATGGAGGGCATCATCCCCGCGCTGGAGAGCACGCACGCGCTGGTCGAGGGCGTGAAGCGCGCTAAGCAGATGGGCAAGGACGAGATCCTGCTCATCAACCTGAGCGGACGCGGCGACAAGGACGTGAACCAGGTGGCCAAGCTGCTGGGCGTCACGCTTCGCTGAACGACGCTTCGTTCTTGGTCCATGGGCGGCCGAGCGTTCGGTTCACCGCCCCCAAAAAAGAAAGCCCGGAACGCGTTCGTTCCGGGCTTTCTTGTCTGGCGTCGCGGCGACGTCAGGTCGTCGTGCCGTAGTATTTCTTGTAGCTGCGGTAGTAGCGGTAATTCGAATAATACTCGATGCGTCGCTCGCTGAGGCCGTTGAGCACCACGCCGAGAATCTCGTTTTTGCCTTGGCGCAGGGCGCGGATGTAGAGGCGGATGTGTTTTCTGAGGGCCCGGTTGAAACGGCACACGTAGACGACCTCGTCGGTGCTCTCCGCGATGAGCAGCGAATCCGTCACCGCGCCGAGCGGCGGCGAATCGATGACGACCAGATCATATTCTTTTTTCAGGCGATCGATGAGCTGGGAAAAGGCGGGGCTCTCCAGCATTTCGGTGGGGCTTTTGGAGCGTCCGCCCGAGCGGAGAAAATCGAGGTTCTCCCCCAGCGGCAGGATGCCGAGCTCGGGCAGCTCGGAGGCGCGGGGAACGTCGAGACGCGCTCCTTGCGCATACCAAGTGAGCAGGCCCGTGTCGTTGGGCTGGTCGAAATGGCGATGAAGCATGGGGCGTCGCAGATCGCAGTCGACGAGCAGGGTGCGTTTGCCGTGTCGGGCAAAGCAGCCGGCGAGGTTTGAGGAGACGAGCGTCTTGCCTTCGCCGGGAATGGTCGAGGTGATGAGGATGGCCTTGGGGAAATCCAGTTTGGAGTGGATCTTGGCCGCGCTATACACCCCAAGGAACGATTCCGAGCCGCGCTCGTTTTTATTCTCCAGAATCAGGCGGTATTTCTCGTTGTCGCTCAGGCTGGAGAGATCGGGGATGATGCCGAGCAGGTTGGCGCCGATGAAGTGTTCCACATCCCAGGCGGACTTGATGCGGTCGTCGACGAGCGACAGTCCGAAGGCGACGCCGAAGAACACGCCCAAGCCGAGGATGATCGAGGTGCGGATGATGCCGGGAATATTGGGCGTGAACGGCGCTCCGGCGGGCACGGCGGGGTCCAGTCGGCGGACGGGGACCTTGTCGATGTTGGAGGAGTTGGTCGCCTGGGTGAGGCGATTGAGCAGCTCGGAGTAGTTGTTCTTGGCGATGGCCGAAGCGGCCTCGAGCGACTTGAATTCCACGCCGATGTCGCGCAGGCGGAACTGCTCCTTTTCCTGGGCCTCGTATTCGCGTTGCAGGGATTGTTCACGCTCGCGCGACTTGGCCAGGGTGGCTTCCAGGTCCGCGATCGCGAGTTCAACCGCTTTTTGCAGCTGCGCCTGGGCGACCGAGATCGAGTTCGCGAGGTCGATCATCTTCGGGTGCCTCTCCAGGTAGCGGTCCGAGAGCACGGTTTGCGTGCGAGCGAGCTCGGCGATTTGTCCGCGGAGATTGGGCACGGTGCCGTAGTTCGAGATGTAGGAGAGCTCCAGCAGGTTCTTGCCCTCGCGCCGGAACGAATCGACCTGTTTGTAGAGATCCTCGGTGGCCAGTCGGGCAAGGCGCGCGTCTTGCAGAGCGGAGTTAACGCTCTTCAGCCGGTCGGAGACGATGTTCACGCTGCTGTCGAGCGAGACCAGGTTGTTCTTGGTCATGTAATCGAGCAGCTTTTGCTCCGAGGCCTTGGCTTCGACGCGAAGTTCGTCGGCCCGGACGCGCAGGTATTCCACGGCGTCCTCGCTGCGTCCGCTCACGCTTTCCAGCAGGTAAAGCATGAACTGGTCGACGTAGCGATTCGCGATCAAGGCCGCGGCCTCCGGATCCCGGTGGCGGGCGTGCATGTTGACCAGAAAGCTGTTGCGCACCGCCTCGACGCTGATGTCTCCGATGAGGAAGCCCACGCCCGGCGGAGTCTGGCCCGGTTGAAGGTCGGCGAGGTAAGGACGCTGCAGGATCTTGATTTCATCCGGCGTGAAGGAGGCGACCACCTTGGCGCGCAGCGTGGCGGATCGGATGACTTGGAGATACGTGTTGAGCTCGACGTCGCTGGTGATGGCGGTCTCGACGACTTCCTGGCTCGTCACCACTTTCTCCGGCTTTTCCACCCGCATCGAGGCCGTGCTTTGGTAGAGAGGCACGGCGCGGGACTTTTGATAGGCGAAGCCGATCGCCACCAGCAGGGCCAGGGGCAGCGCGATCCAAAGCCGCTCGCGGACGATGACATAGTAGTCGCGCAGGGTGCGGCGCTCGACCACATCGTCGTCGAAGTGGGCGGGCGGACGGGAGGGCGGATGAGGGGGAGTGGTGCTGGCTTCGGCCATCGTGTGCGGGTTGCGTGCGGGTCGCGGAAAAAGGATCAGATCAGGCGCTCTGGAACAAAAATGATGTCGCCCGGCTCAAGGACGAGCGAGCTGTCCTGGACGTTCGCGCCGCGCCGTCCTTTGATGAGGCTTTCGACGTCGACCTCGAAGTTCTTCTTGCTGCCGTCGGGCAGGATGCGAGTGACCCGCACCGAAGTGCCCTTGGCGGTGTCGGTGAAGCCGCCGGCGCGCGTGACAAGCTCAAGGATGCTCATGCTTGACTCAATCGGCAGGGGATAGCGGCCCGGGGACCGAACCTGGCCTTGGATGGAGACTTCGCGCGAGGCGTATTCCTCCACGGTGATGGTGACGCGCGGAGAGCGAAGGTATCGGCCTTCCTGATACGCACGCTCGATCGCGGCCTGGGCGTCGGCCACCTTCAGCCCGGATATGGCGACTTCGCCCACGAGCGGAAGATTGATCCGTCCCTGGGAATCGATGCGGGCGATGCGGGAAAGATCCTCCTCCTGATAGATCGTGATGCTGATGCGGTCCGTGTTGGTCAGGACATAGGCGGGCGAGGTGGTCGTGCCTGACGCGGGCCGCGGGGTGGAAACGGGAGCGGTTTCCTCCGCCCGAAGGGCGAGCGACAGGGCGGATGCCGCAAAGAGGAGTCGAAAAAGAAAAGCTAGCGTCGTGCGCATAAAATGGGTCGCTGCGGCATGGGCCTTACCAACGCGCGGATAAACTTGCGCTCACCGAGTGGCGATAGAACTCGTAGTTGGGCAGATTGGAGAAGTTTTGATAGTAGGTATAATTGAGTCCCGCGGTATAGTGCTCGTTGAAGCTGTAACTCGCGCCGCATCCAAACGTGATGTAGTAATCGGAGCGCGCGTTGCCGTTGAAGCCTGTGGTGGGCACTCCGGTCGACGGAGAATAGCCGCTGATGAACTCGGTCATTCCCGTGCCCAAGCTCACGTTTGAGCTGAGCTTTGAAGTGTGGGAAAACTGCGCCATCAGATCGGCGGAGGACGTGCGCGTCTCGAAGTTGCTGGAGCTCGTGCTGAAGTCTTGCAGCAGGGTGAGGGTGACGCTGATGCGTTGCGACACGGGCCAGGTTCCGGAAAGGGAGACGTAGAGACCGTCGTTCGTCGACGGGGACACCGGGCCGGGATACTCGACCGTGCGCGTGCTCCACCCCAACCGCGCGCTGCCGCTTAGCTTGCTGATGATGCGGCCCGAAAGCCCGCCATAAAAGCTGTGGTCAAAGCTGGTGGATTGGAATTGCGCCGACGAGGTGCGGTAGCGGTAGCCGCCCACGAGATCTCGGTCGGATCGCCAGGTATAAAACAGGTCGCCGCCCATGCTATACGTGTCGATATCCGAAAAGTTGATTCCCTCGTCCTGGTAATCGACGCGGGACCAGCCCACGTTGCCCGCGATCGAGTAGCGCTCGATGACCGGGTAGCGAAGGTTGAGATTCGCGCCGTAGGTCCAGGAGTCGGTCCGAAGCCCCACCGTGGGATCCGCGCGCGAATCGCGGGTCGAGTTTAGCTGAAGGGAGCCGGTGGTGCGTCCCGTTCCCTTGGAAAACTCCAGCGATGCCGACGGGTTTAGAAAGTTCTCGGAGGAAAACGTGGCGAAACTGCCGAAATTCCAGCCCAGCGAACCGTTCACGCCGATGAGGCCGGCTTTGCGGGAATACTCCATGCCCGCGCCTCCGCTGACCATGAGATCGGAGGCGGCGTTTTTGCTGGTGAAAATATTCGTGTCATAACCCACCCCCGTGTAGGCGGTCACGTAGACCTGGTCACGGCCGTCGTTCATTCGCAGCAAGGCACGGGCCGCCGGCGCGGTGGCCATGAGCGCGAACAGACCGGCCGCGGCGGAACGCAGAGCGGGACTGGGACGTGGTAGACGACTCATTTGACGCGAGCGCGAGGGGGGCGGCCTAGAGCCGCGCCGGGCTAACCACGGGGCCGACTTCCTGCGGGTCGACGGGCTTTACGATGACAGGGACGAGTTCGGAGTCGGCAGCGGTCACGTCAGAGGTGGCTTCGGCGGTGTTCAGCTGCCGTTCCGCGACGTCGAAATAGACTTTCTTTCGCGCCTGGCAGGCGTTCTCGACCATGTCTTCCAAGGGCGGCTGTTGCTCTTTGGGAATGGGTTGAATCGATATGAGCGGAGGCTGGCCGGGGCCGCGCTTTTTGATCACGGCCTGCTGGCCGGGCTGAAGGGCCTCGCCCCCCGCCATGTTGTCGCCGCGAAGCGTAATGGCTCCTTCGAACAAGGTTACCGTGGTGGTGTCGTCGTTTACTTCGACCGCCGCTTTTTGGGCGTTTTGGCTAAGAATATTCAGGCTGCCGTGCGGGGTGTCGTAAACCATGGAGCTACCGGCCACGAGCTTGCCGGTGCAGATGCCGATAGAGCCTCGCGCCAGCGAGGTGCGCGTCTGCGAGACCGAAGGCTCCGACTCCAGGTCTGTTCGATTCGGCTGAAAGGGTTCCTGTTGGAAGCGCTTGACCGTGAGCTTCGTGTCGGGCGCGAAGTTCAAGCCCACGCCGTTCGACATCACCAAGGCATTTGTGGAATCTGGTTTGGTCTCCACCACGGTGCCTTCCGCGTCGAAAACAGACTTTTCCGTGAGGTCTTCGATTTTTTCACCGGTGTTGACCTGCGCGAAACCCTCTACCTCAGCCACATAGAACTTGCTGGTGGGGTTTTTGCGCTTCGAAGAACTTTGGGCAAACGCCACCGGAACCGCTATGGCCAGCAACGTGCAATAATACGCAAAGACCTTTGATTGCATGGTGGTAAAGGAATCTATGGCCCTACCACCCACAAGGTGAAGGAACACTCCGCGCAAAGATACGTAGCGGCGGCGGAGTGGTCCTCAATGTGATGAAGGGCTATGTGGCTACGATATTTAGGATTTTCCCGGGAATGTAAATGATACGTTTTATCTCCTTGCCGTTCAGGAAGGCCGATACGTCCGAATGGGCTTTCGCGGCGGCTATGACCACTTCTTCCGGAGCTCCGGTCGGAAGTATAATTTCGGCGCGCTTCTTGCCGCAGACTTGCACCACAATTTTCTGTTCCGTGGCGACCAGCTTGACCGGATCGAATGCGGGCCAGGGCGCCGTGCCCACGGTGGACGCTATGGCCTGACCGCCGCAGCGACTCCACAATTCCTCGGCCAAATGGGGCGCGAAGGGCGCGAGCAACTGAAGGAAGGCCAAGGCGTCCCGGCGGGCGATGCGCTCGGCTTTTTGCCAGGCGTTCACGAAGATCATCATGGTGGAGATCGCGGTGTTGTAGCGCAGTCCCTCGATGTCTTCGCCGACTTTCTTGATCGTCTCGTGCAGGAGTTTGGCGAGGTCGGCGGGCGTGGCGTCGGCCTCGTCCACGATTTTCGGATGGGTCGCGCCGGTGTCGCGCTCGACGCATTCGCGCCAGACTTTTTGCAGGAAACGGTGGACGCCCTCGATGCCGTTGGGGTTCCAGGGCTTCATGGCCTCGAGCGGTCCGAGGAACATGAGGTAGAGGCGCAACGTGTCGGTGCCGTGGCTCTTGATGATGTCGTCGGGGTTGGCGACGTTGCCGCGGCTCTTGGACATTTTTTCACCGTCTTCGCCCAGGATGATGCCCTGGTGGAAGAGACGGGTGAAGGGCTCGGGCGTGGGGACGACGCCGAGGTCGAAGAGGACCTTGTGCCAGAAGCGCGCGTAGAGGAGGTGGAGCACGGCGTGCTCGGCGCCGCCGACGTAGATGTCGGGGCCGCCCCAGTATTTGAGGGCTTCGGGCGACGCGATGGAGGCGTCGTTTTTCGGCTCAAGGTAGCGCAGGTAATACCAGCAGGAGCCGGCCCACTGCGGCATGGTGTTGGTCTCGCGGCGGGCGCTGACGTAGTGGGCGGCGGGCTTGGCGCCCGAGGCGGGCGCGGCGTGGCCGGTCGCGGCGTCATACCAGATGTCCACCCACTCGGTGATGGCGGCCAGCGGGCTCTCGCCGGTGCCGGTGGGCTGGTAGCTCTTCACCTCGGGCAACTGGAGCGGCAGCGATTGCTCCGGCACGGGGAGCGCGTAACGCGTCTCGCCGTCGATGACGCAGGTGACGGGCGCGGAGGGCAGGGGCAGCGAGGCGCCGGAGGCCTTCGCGTGGGCGACGGCGGCGGCGTAGTCGGCCTCGTTTACCCACACGATGGGGAAGGGCTCGCCCCAATAGCGCTGGCGCGAGAAAAGCCAGTCGCGGAGCTTGAAGTTGACCGTGGCCTGGCCCCGGCCGCGGGCGGCGAGGTCGGCGGTGATTTTTTTCTTCGCCTGCTCCCAGGGCAGCCCGGAGTAGCCGTCGGAGTGGACGAGGCGTCCGTCGCCGGTGTAGGGCAGTTTCGGGGCGCCGTTGCCGTTACGTCCTTCGGCGTGGTCGGGCTCGATGACCTGGATGACGGGAATGTTGAACTTTTGGGCGAACGCGTAGTCGCGGTCGTCGTGCGCCGGCACGGCCATGATGGCGCCCGTGCCGTAGCCCATGATGACGTAGTCGGCGATCCAGACGGGAATTTTTTGGCCGTTGGCGGGGTTGATGGCGAAGGAGCCGGACCAGACGCCCGTCTTCTCGCCCTTGGCAAGGTCGGTGCGCTCGAGGTCGCTCTTGGCCGCGGCCTGCTTGCGGTAGGCGGCCACGGCTTCGCGCTGGGAGGGCGTGGTGAGCGCGTCGACGAGCGGGTGCTCGGGCGCGATCACCATGAAGGTCACGCCAAAGACGGTGTCGGGGCGCGTGGTGAAAACCTTGAGGTCGCCGAGGGCGGAGTTTTCCAGGGCGAAGAGCAGCTCGGCGCCTTCGCTGCGGCCGATCCAGGCCTCCTGCATGCGCTTGGTGGAATCGGGCCAGTCGACGAGCTTGAGATCGGAGAGCAGGCGCTCGGCGTAGGCGGTGATGCGCAGCACCCACTGGCGAAGCGGGCGGCGTTCGACCGGGTGCTTGCCCACCTCGGAGACGCCGTCGATGACCTCTTCGTTGGCGAGCACGGTGCCGAGGGCAGGGCACCACCAGACGGGCTTCTCTTCGACGTAGGCCAGACCCTTCTTGAAGAGCTGGAGCCAGATCCACTGCGTCCAGCGGAAGTAGCGCGGATCGGTGGTGTCGACTTCGCGCTCGAAGTCGTAGGAGACGCCGATGGCCTTCAGCTGGCGGCGGAAGGTGGCGACGTTTTCCACCGTGACTTCGCGCGGGTGGCGGCCGGTTTTGACCGCGTAGTTTTCCGTGGGCAGGCCAAAGGCGTCCCAGCCGATGGGGTAGAGGACGTTCTTGCCCTTGGCGCGCTGGTAGCGGGCGAGGATGTCGGTGATGGCGTAGTTCTCGCAGTGGCCGAGGTGCAGACCCGCGCCCGAAGGGTAGGGGAACATGTCGAGCACGTAGTATTTCGGCTTCGACGGATCGATGGCGGGGGTGCGGAAGGCGGCGGAGTCCGACCAGAGCTTTTGCCAGTGCGGCTCGATTTGGAGAAAGTCGTAGTCGGTGCAGTTCGTGGCCATGATGGGAATGAAAAACGATGATCAAAGCGCGAGCCGGGGCGGGGGGTCAAGGTAGGCTTGCGGGCCGGGCCGGGCCGGCGCACGGTGGCGGTTTCCCAGCAAACATGTTTACCGGAATCATAGAGGAGACGGGTCGCGTGGAGCGCTTCGAGCGCGGGGCGGACGCGTGGAAGCTGCGCATCTCGGCGCGCGCCGTCCTGCAAGGCGCGGCGCTCGGCGACAGCATCGCGGTCAACGGCTGCTGCCTCACCGTGGTGAAGTTCGACGCCGCCGGCGTGGAATTCGATGTGCTGGAGGAGACGCGTCGGCTGACCAGTTTTTCCGCGCTCAAGACCGGCTCGGCGGTCAACCTCGAGCGCAGCCTCAGCTTTGGCGGCAAGATGGGCGGCCACTTCGTGACCGGCCATGTCGACGGCCTCGGCGCGATCGAGGTCTATGAGGCGCGCGGCGCGGATCGCTACTTGAAGGTCAAGGCCCCCGCGGGCGCGGGCCGTTATTTGATCCACAAGGGCAGCATCGCCATCGACGGCATCTCGCTCACCGTGGCCGAGGTGGAGGGCGATTCTTTCGCGGTCTGGCTCATCCCTCACACGGTGACGGCGACAAATCTTTGCGAGAAGCGCGCGGGCGATCCGGTCAACCTCGAGTTCGATCTGCTCGGCAAATATGTCGAAAAGCTGATGCTGGCCCGCGCTCCCGCGGGCGCGCAGGGTTGAGCGGACGATGCGCGCCGTCCTCCAGGCGATTTCCGAAGAGTTGGCCCGGCTGAAAGCCGAGGGCGAGCAGGTCGTGCCCGTCAGCGAGGAAGCCCTCGCGGGTCTGCGCGCCTTGGTGCGGGTTCGAGCCGAGGCAGCCGACCCCGCCGTCGCAGAGGACGTGTCTTCGCGTCCCGCCTCGCCGACATCCCGGAGCGCGCCTTCGGCGGTTTCCGCCGGGTTCGCCGAGCGCAAGGACTTCGCGCCCCGCGCCCCCGCGCCCGCGGCCGCGCCTGCGCTCAAGTTGTCCCCGGCCGCGCCCGCCGCGGCCGCCCTGCCTCCGCCCCCCGTCGTTTCGCTGCCCGCCGGCGACAAGGCCGCTCGCTGGGCCGCGCTGCGGGACATGGCCGTCAATCACCCGGTTTGCCTCGCCAACGTGCGTCCGGGAAAAAAGGCCGTGCTCGGCGTTGGCTCGCTCGACGCGAAGATCTTTTTCGTCGGCGAGGCTCCCGGCGCGGAGGAAGAGGTCCAGGGCGAGCCGTTCGTCGGTCCCGCCGGCCAACTGCTCACCAAAATGATCGGGGGAATGGGCCTGAAGCGCGAACAAGTCTATATCGGCAACATCATGTGCTGGCGCCCGCAGATGCCCACTCCGCCCGGGGCGGAGCAGATTGGCAATCGTCCGCCCACGCCGGAGGAGATGACTTTTTGCCTGCCCTTCTTGCGCGCCTCGATCGAGATCATTCAGCCCGATCTGCTGGTCGCCCTCGGGGGCACCGCCGCGCAAGGCCTGCTCGGGGAAAAGTTCACCACGCTCGGGGCCGCGCGCAGCCGCTGGCACGACTTCGCTGGCAAGCCGCTCATGGTGACCTATCACCCGAGTTATCTGCTGCGCAACGGAAGCAACAAGTCGAAGCGCATGGTTTGGGAGGACCTTCTCCAAGTCATGGAGAAGGCGGGGCTGCCCATTTCCGAGAAGCAGCGCGGCTATTTCCTCGGCGCCTGAACGCGCCGAGCGTGACTAATCTCGCGGCCAAGTTCGGCCGCAGGATTTCGGCCGCAGGATTTCGGCTTCGCTCAGTAGGCCTTCTCGAAGGTCTTGCCTTGGGTGTCGGCAAAAATGATCCGGCCCGCGCGCACCGCCTGAAGTCTCAGGCCGAGCTCCGGCGCGACGGTATCGCCCGGACGCCAGACGCGCTCGTTCATCAACAGACGCGCGTCCTTGTCTCCGCCGCGCACGCCCGTGATGCGTGCGTTGTCCAGAAAGGTCTGGATCTTGGTTGCGCGGTCTTCCGCGCCGCCCGATGCCGGCGCCGCGACCGGGGCGACCTTGGTGATCGGGGCTACGGGCGCGACTTGCGCGGCCGCCACCGGCGCGACGGACGCGGCTGCGGGCGAGGCCGTCACCGCCACCGCGACCGGTGGCGCCGCCGGGGCAGGGATGGGCGAGGGGGCTGCTGCCGGGGGGGGCGGCGCCACGGCGGGAGCCGGAGTGGCGACGTGCGCTCCGCCGGAGAGCGGGGGCAGCACGATCGCAGGGGCGTCCGCGACGACGGCGGCCGGCGCCGGCGCGGACGCGATCGGGGCGGCCGGGGCGGGGGACACGGGTGCCGGAGCCACCGGCTTGGGTGCCACTGCGGAAGACGCGGTCGGGGCGGAGCCGCTTGCGCCGAAGCCGTAACGCATCACCAGGACGGTCGCGCCCGCGCCGAGGGCGAGCACGCCGAGGCCGAACCAGAGCGGCGCGAAGGAGCGCTTGTGCGAGGCGGCGCGCACGTGGGTGGTCACGGCGGCGGCCGCGATGCCGCTGGGCGCGGAGGAGAGCGGGGCCGCGTCGAGGCTGCGCTGACGCTGGGCTTTTTTAAGGGCTTCGTTTATGAGGCTCATGGCGCGGGGACGGCGGAGCGGCGGGGTTAGTCGGTGAGGTTTCGGAGATCTTTGATCGCGCGTCGCACATCGCGCCAGGCGACTTCGTCGGATTCGCGGATGTAGGCCGCCAGGATGGCCTTGTCGCAGAGATTGTTAGCCACGCGCGGGATGCCCTTGCTGTAGCGGTGCACGGCCCGCAACGCCCAGGAGGTGAAGTAGGGCCGCCCCTGCCCGCCGGCGCGCGAGAGGCGATGATGCACGTAGTGCGTGAGATCGGAGCGGGTGAGCGGCTTCAGCTCGTAATGCACCAGCACGCGCTGGCGGAGCTGTCGCAGTTCCGGCCGGGCGAGGATGTCTTTTAGCTCCGGCTGGCCCATAAGCACGATTTGCAGGAGCTTGTGTTTGTCGGTTTCGAGATTCGAGAGCAGGCGGATCTGCTCCAGGACGCCGAAGGAAAGGTTTTGCGCCTCGTCGATGATGAGCAGGATGTCGCGTCCGCCGGCGATCCGTTCCAAGAGCACGCGGTTGAGTTGCCCGAGCAGATCGGGCTGCTCGTGGTGCTGGGGCGTCTCGCCCAGTTCGGTGAG
>JAIXVY010000365.1 GCA_027482505.1 Opitutaceae bacterium
AGCGCCGGCGGCGCGGCCGGGTCCGTGGCCGGCGCGGTTTCCGTCTCGTCCAGCGGCATCCTCCGGGTCAACCGCTCCGGCTCCGTGTCGTTCGCCTCGCCCATATCCGGAACCGGCGCGGTGGAATTCGCAGGAACCGGCGAAACCACGCTTTCGGTGGCCAACACGTTCTCCGGCAACACCACCCTCTCGGCCGGCACGCTGGTGCTAGCCCACCCCCAGGCCCTGCAAAGCAGCACGCTCAACTACACGGTCGGCGGCGGCTCCCTCGTGGTCGCGGACACGGTCACCTCCCTCACCCTCGGCGGCCTCGCGGGCAACCGGGCCATTCCGCTCGCCAACACCGCCCTCGCGCCGCTTTCCCTGACCGTCGGCGGCAACAACGCCAGCACGAGCTACTCCGGCTCGCCCGCCGGCTCCGGCGTGAACTTCACCAAGGCCGGCACCGGCACGCTCGCCCTCTCCGGCAACCACGCCTACACCGGCAACACCACCGTGAGCGCCGGCGTGCTCAGCCTCGACACCGGCGCCGTCTTCACCACCTCCGCCGCCGATCTCGGCACCGGCTCCACCGCCACGCTGCGCGTAAACGGGGGCACGCTCAACGCCGCCACCGGCTACATCACCAACGCCTCGGTCGGCCTGGCCGTCGCGGGCGGCGTGGCCAATTTCTCCGGCGCCATCCTGTCGGAGTCCGGCAGCTCCTCCGCCGAGAGCTTCATCAACGTGACCGGCGGCACCTTGAACGCCGGCTCCATCAGCCTCAGCCGCGGCTCGCTTAGCATCACCACCGAGCCCGCGACGGGACAAACCGGCCAGGGTCTTTACGTGAACGGCGGCGCGGTCAACGTGACCGGCGCGCTGGGCATCGGCGCCTGCACCACCGGCTTCACCTCGGGCGCCAACTCCTCCGTCAGCGGCCGCATGGACTCGGGCAGCATCACCGTCGGCGGCGCCCTGACCGTCTCCATCAACAACACCGGCCGCTGGTCGGTCTTCGACGTCAACGGCGGCAACCTCACCGTCAACGACACCGTGGGCGGCATCCTGCTGGGCGGCACCACCGCCGGCCAGGTTATCATGCACGTCCGCGGCTCCGCCCTGGTAAACGCCCCGCGCATCCAGTTCGGCCAGGGCGCGCTGGCCGGAAAGTCCATCCTCAGCCTCTCCGGCGGCGAACTCTACGTCGGCTCCGGCGGTCTCGCGCTCGGCTCCACCGACGCCACCTTCGCCCCCGAGCTGCGCCTGCTCGGCGGCAAACTCGGCGCCACCGGCAATTGGAGCTCGTCCATCCCGGTGAAGATAAACGGAAACTCGCCCGTGATCGTCACCGGCGCGAGCCCCGCCAACGTCCCCTACTCCGTGACATTCACCGGAAACACCACGGGCTTGGGCGCGCTCACCAAGAACGGCGCCGGCTCCGTGTTCTTCACCTCATCGGCCAACGATTACTACGGTCCCACCGTCGTCTCCGCCGGCACCCTAGGCCTCGCCGGCCGCACCTCCGACGTCGTCACCGTCCAGACCGACGGCACCCTCGCGCCGCAGGGCGTGTTAACCGCCGACACCGGCCTCGCGCTCGATGGCACGCTCGCCTTGCGCTACGACTCCGCCGCCGCCACGCCGGTGGATCGCGTCGAAAGCCCGGGCGGCGCCATCACGCTCGGAGCGACCTCCAGGCTCGTCGTCACCGGCACGGGCAACCTGCCCGGCCCGGCCTACGTCATCTTGAAATCCGGCACGGCCGTGAACGGCACCTTCGGAACCACCAGCCTGCCCGCCGGCCTGACCGTCGACTACGCCTACGACGACGACAGCAATCCCGCCACCCCCGCGGTCGTCGCCCTCGTCGGCGGCATCAGCGCCTCGCCCTACGACGCCTGGACCTCCGCCAACCAGTTGAGCGGCGCCAACGCGCTCGCCTCCGCCGACCCGGATCAGGACGGCTTCGCCAACCTGCTGGAGTTCGCCTTCGCGACTTCGCCCACCTCGCCCAACGCCGCACCGTGGACCATCGCCCGCTCCGGCAACGTGCTCACTTTGTCATTCCCCTACCCGGCCAACTCCGGCCTCGCCTATTCAATCGAAGCCACAGGCGACCTCGCCGGTATCTGGACCACCGTGCAGACCTACCCGGCCTTCACCACCGCCGGCACGGCCACTTACACCGACACCGCGGATCTGACCGCCAATCCGCGCCGCTTCCTGCGCCTGAAGATCACCCCTGCGCCCTGAGCCAGGCCCGCGCCTCCCGCCCTCGCCCAGCCCCGTCGGCCCCCGCCGACGGGGCTTTTTACGCCCGGATTTCGGCCATCAACCAAGGCGCCGAGGCCTCTCGCACCCCCGACATTCTCGCTTAATTCGTAACCTTGCCCCCAGATTCGCGCTTTCCCTGCGCCCGCGCATCCATTTCCTCCCGCTCCCGACCCCATGCAAAAAGAAGTCTCCTGGCTTGTGTCCCTTTGCGTGCAAGAACGCGTCCTCGACGCCAAACGCGCGGCCGAAATCGCCTACTCCCTGCCCTCCGGCGCCGACGCGCTGGCCTACGGCCAGGCTCTGCTCGATCAGGACATCACCGCCGACGTCGAACTTCTCAACCGTCTCGTCGAGGAGGCCCAGACCCTCGCCTCCTCCGGTCAGGACGCCCCGCCGCTCGCCCTCCCGCCCCCCGCCAAGGCCCCCACGGCCGCCGACCCCGCGTGGCTCGAGGTGCAACCGGCGCCCGTCCCCGCCGCCTCCGGCCAGATCGACTTCGCCTCCGTGCCCTCGCTCAAGGGCGAAGACTTGAAGGCGTTCATGCTGGGCGTGCTCGCCACCGTTCAGGGCCTCGGCGCCAGCGATCTCCACCTCTCCGCCAGCGCGCCGCCCTACATCCGCCGCATGCGCGCCCTACAATTTCTGTCCTCCACCCCGTTGACCGCCGCCGACGCCGAGCGCCTCAACACCTGCCTGCTCTCGGAGGATGAGCGCGAACACTTCGCCAAGACGCACGATTACGACTACGCCCTGGCCATGGAGGGCGGCCGCCGCATCCGCGTGAATCTCATGCTTCACAAGGAGGGCGTGAAAGGCACCTACCGCATCGTTCCCGAGCACATTCGCAGCCCCTCCGAGCTCGGCTTCAAAAACACCCCCGTCCTCGACCGCCTGCTGAGCTACCACAACGGCCTCATCCTCGTCACCGGCCCCGTAGGCGCCGGCAAGACCACCACGCTCAACTCGCTCATCGACCAGCTCAACCGCACCCGCGACGACCACATCATCACCGTCGAGGACCCCATCGAGTTCCTCCACCAGAGCCAGGGCTGCAACGTCACCCAGCGCCAGGCCGGCCACCACACCAACTCCTTCGCCACCGCCCTGAAGGGCGCCCTCCGCGAAGACCCCGACGTCATCGTCATCGGCGAACTGCGCGACCTCGAGACCATCGAGATGGCCATCTCCGCCTCCGAGACGGGCCACTTGGTCATCGGCACCATGCACACGAGCGACGCCACCTCGACGCTCAACCGCCTCCTCGACGTCTTCCCCCCCGGCCAGCAATCCCAGATCCGCGCCATGGTCGCCCAGAGTCTCCGCGGCATCCTTTGCCAGCGCCTCCTCCCCGCCAAGAGCGGCGGCGTCGCGCTCGCCACCGAGATTCTGGTCAACACCCTCGCCGTCTCTTCGATGATCCGCGACGGCAAGACCCAGGGCATCCCCAGCGCCCTCGATACCGGCAAACGCGAGGGCATGATCTCGATGGACAACTCCATCCTCGAACTCTGGCGCGATGGCAAAATAACCAACGAGGTCGCCCG
>JAIXVY010000347.1 GCA_027482505.1 Opitutaceae bacterium
CGCCTGGCATTTCACTCGCGGGGTCAGCAGGTGCTTTTCCTGCGCTGCCGCAGCGAGGATGGGCGCAACGATTTCACCACCGGTTATCTGTCCGCCGGCCCCATCGTATTTCTTGAATGCAACGCGCAGGGCGCGCGCGGCTTCAGCGGATCGATCGGCGCCTGGGCTTCGGGGCTGCTTTTTGACGGCGTGAAGATCGATGGCGGCGCGCTGCGCTTGGATAACCTCGAGACATTCAACCAAGGCGTGGGCTGGTCCGCGGCCAACTCCATGATCTGGGAAAGCTCGGCCGGCGTGATCGTGAATCGCCGCCCCCCCGGCGCGCACAACTGGGCCGTTGGCGTCTGGGCGCAGTTCGTCGGCGACGGGCGTTGGAGCATGGCTAGCGAGTTCGCCAACCCCGAATCACTCTACCGCGCGCAGCTCGCCGAGCGACTTGGCGCGGCCGCGGCCGGGGCGCTCGAGGCGCGTCGCTATCCCGCGGCCGGCGCCGCGCCCGCCCTGGAAAAGGTTGTGCCCGATCTTGCGGCCCGGATCGCTCCCAAGCCTTCCGAAAAGGGCCGCGCGCTGGCCTTGGTCGACGGCGTGCTCAAGGTCGGCGACGAGCGGCTTTCCGGCAAGTGGACCGAGGGCGCCTGGTGGCTTGGGCGTCTTGAGCCGGGGCGTGCTTCCGAGCCGGGCGTCGCACTTACGCGCTTTGCTCCCGGTCGCACCGGCAAGGGCCTGACCGACGAGATCCCCGCGGTGGTCGCCGCGATGAAGAACGCGGGCCAGGTCGCGTTTCGCCATCATTACGGGCTTTGGTATGACCGTCGCCGCATCGATCACCAAATGATCCGCCGGCCCGACGCCGAGGTGTGGCCGCCCTTCTTCGAACAGCCTTTCGCCCGCAGCGGCCAAGGCACCGCTTGGGACGGCCTCAGTCGCTACGATCTCACCAAATACAACCCTTGGTATTTCGGCCGTCTGCGCAGCTTCGCGGCCGAGGCGCGCAAGGAAGGTCTCGTGCTGATCAACGAGATGTATTTTCAGCACAACATCATCGAGTCCGGCGCGCACTGGGTCGACTGTCCGTGGCGTCCGGTGAACAACATCAACAACACCGGGTTCACCGAGCCGCCGCCTTTCAACGGCGACACGATCAAGATGGCCGACGCCTTCTACGACGTCATGCATCCGATGCGCCGGGAGTTGCACCGGGCCTACATTCGCCAGTGCCTCGCCAATCTCGCCGACGAGACGAACGTCATCCACACGCTCACCGCCGAAAACAGCGGCCCGCTCCACTTCATGCGGTTTTGGATCGACGTTATCGCCGAGTGGGAGCGCGAGACCGGCAGGCATCCGCTCATCGCGCTAAGCGCGCCCAAGGATGTGCAGGACGCCATCCTCGCGGATCCGATCCGTTCCGCCGTCGTGGACGTCATTGATCTCACCTACTGGTTCCGCACGCCCGACGGGAAGGAGTTCGCCCCCGCCGGCGGCCAGTCGCTCGCGCCGCGCCAGCACGCCCGGCTTTGGAAAAACGGCCGCCCCAGCGCCGATTCGATCGCCGCGATGGCCGAGGAATATCGGCGGAGATTTCCGATGAAGGCCGTGATCACCGGCCTCGACCAGGCCGCCGATATCCAGCCCTGACCGCGCTCCGTATCCTTTCCCCCGACTTCAGCCGACTTTCGCTTTCCCCGCATGAAACCACCCCGCCTTGTTTTTCTTTGGTGTTCATTGTTCCTGTTTTTCGCGGACGCGCTGAGGGCCGTTCCGACGTCGACGGTCGAGCAATGGGGCGTGTTTGAGCTGGAGCTGAAGGGGCCCGCGGAGGGCAATCCATTCACCGACGTGCGCTTCGGCGCCGTGTTCACCGACGGTCGCGCGACCGTCGAGGTGCCCGGTTTCTACGACGGGGGCGGCGACTATAAAATCCGCTTCAGCCCAGACGCCGCCGGCGACTGGCGCTACGAGACGAAGAGCAACCGCTGGGACCTCACCGGCAAGCTCGGCAAGTTCACCGCCACCGCGCCGGGCAAGGGCAACCACGGCCCCGTTCGCGTGCACAACACCTTCCATTTCGCCTACGCCGACGGCACGCCCTACAAGCAGATCGGCACCACGATCTACAACTGGACCGACACTCCCGCGGAGGTGCAGGAGGAGACGCTGCGCACGCTCGCCGCCGCGCCCTTCAACAAGGCGCGCATGCTCCTCACGCCCCAGCCGACGCCCTACCGGAACAAGTTCGCGCCGCCGCGCTGGCCCTTCGCCGGCACGCCGCCGCGCGACTGGGACTTCACCCGTCTCGATCCCGATTATTTCCGCGTCTACGACCAGCGCATCGCCCAGCTCCGTGATCTCGGCGTCGAGGCCGACCTCATTCTCTTCAATCCCTACGGCAAGTTTGGCTTCGAGACCATGGACGCCGCCGCGGACGAGCGTTACGTCCGTTATGTCGTCGCCCGCTTCGGCGCCTACCGCAACGTTTGGTGGTCCCTGGCCAACGAATACGATTTCCTCCGGACCAAGACCGACGCCGACTGGGACCGCCTCGGCGCGCTCGTCCAGCGCTGCGATCCGCATCAGCGCCTGCGTTCGATCCACAATGGCGCGCTGATCTTCGACCACTCCAGGCCCTGGATCACCCACGTCTCGATGCAGAACGGCTGCGCCGTCGAGGAGCCCGGCCGGGCCGAGATGTATCGCGGCGTCTGGCGGAAGCCCGTGGTGTATGACGAAGTCAAATACGAGGGACGCACCCACTACCGCTGGGGCAACCTGAGCGGCGAAGAGATGGTGCATCGCTTCTGGTGCGGCACCGTGGCCGGCACCTACGTCGGCCATGGCGACTACTTCGCGACCGACGTCGAGGACACCTGGACCTCCTTCGGCGGCAAACTCACCGGCGTCAGCGCCCCGCGCCTCGCCTTTCTGCGCAAGGTCCTCGAGGAGAGCCCGGCCCAGGGAATCGACCCGATCGACAAGTGGCAGGACGTGAACACCGGCGGCGTTCCCGGACTCTATTACCTCACCTACTTCGGCCACGAGAAGCCGACCGAGTGGGGCTTCCGTCTCTATAAAAACGGCGTCGTCGACGGGCAGCGTTACCAGGTCGAGGTTCTCGACACCTGGGACATGACCGTCACTCCCATCGATGGCGAGTTCACGACCAAGAAACTCGACAACTACCACTTCGTCGACGCCTCGGGCCGCAAGGTCTCGCTCCCCGGCAAGCCCGGCATGGCGGTGCGCGTGCGCCGCATCGGCAACGACGGCAAACCCGCCGCCACCTTCCTGCCCGGAGACTGATCATGCGCCGTCCTCTCCTCTCCCTGGCCTTGCTGTTCGGCGCGCTCGCGGGCTCGCTGCGAGGCTCCGACGCCCGGCCGCCGGAGACCTGCTATCTGTTCGCCTACTTCTACCACGCCGAGGAGGCGGAGGGCCTTCGCCTCGCGTGGAGCGCGGACGGCTACCGCTTCGAGAAGCTCAATGAGGGACGCAGCTACCTCAAGCCCACCGCGGGAGAGAACAAGTTGATGCGCGATCCGCACCTCTACCGCGCTCCCGACGGCGTTTTTCACCTCGTATGGACCACCGGTTGGACCGGAAAGACCATCGGCTACGCGTCCTCCAAGGATCTCATCCACTGGTCCGAGCAGAAGACCCTGCCCGTGATGGCCAACGAGTCCGAGGCGCAGAATTGCTGGGCGCCCGAGATTGTTTGGGACCCGGCCAAGCAGCGCTACCTGATCCACTGGTCAACGACCATCCTGGGCCGGTTCCCCGAGACCGCGATGTCCAACCGCCGCCCGGAGCGCAATCATCGTATCTACACGACCACTACAAAGGATTTCGAGACCTTCACGCCGACCGTGCTTCTCTATGACGCCGGTTACAATGTGATCGACGCGAACATCATCCCGGCCGAGGACGGCGGCGGCGACTGGCTGATGTTCGTGAAGGACGAGACCCTCTCCCCCGTCACGCAGAAGAACATACGCCTCGTGCGCGGCCGCTCTCCGGAGGGACCGTGGGATCCGGTTTCGCCTCCCCTCACCGGCTCCGGCTATTGGGCGGAGGGTCCGGCCGCGATCAAGGTCGGCGACGAATACCGCGTCTATTTCGACAAGCACATGCTCGACGCGATCGGCATGGTGCGCTCGCGCGACCTGAAGACGTGGGAAGACGTGAGCGACCAGGTGAGTTTTCCGCCCCAGGCCCGGCATGGCTGCATCCTCGCGGTCGAACGCGCGGTCGTGGAGCGCCTGCTCCAGCCCTGAGCCTCGCGGCCGCCCGCCTTCCCCTCATGCCCAGTTCGCTTTCGCTCCCCGATCTGCTCGTTCTGTCCGCCTACCTGGTCGGCGTCACCGGACTGGGCTGCTGGTTCTACCGCCGCAACCGCGAGAGCGAGCGCTTCATGTCCGCCGGGCGCTCGCTGCCGGGCTGGGCGGTGGGGCTATCGATCTTCGGCTCCTACGTGAGCAGCATCAGTTTCCTGGCCAATCCGGGCAAAGCCTACTCGGGCGACTGGAACGCGTTCGTCTTCGCCATCAGCCTGCCGCTGGCCGCCTGGGTCGCGGTGCGTTGGTTCGTCCCCTTTTACCGCACCGCGGGCGACCTCTCCGCCTACCATCACTTGGAGCGCCGTTTCGGCGCCTGGGCCCGGCTTTACGCCGTGCTCTGTTACATTCTCACGCAGGTCGCCCGGCTCGGGACGATCCTCTACCTCCTCGCCCTCGCGCTGGTGCCGCTTACCGGGTGGGATATTCGCACCATCATCCTGGTGGCCGGCGTGGTCATCATCGTGTATCCGCTTCTGGGCGGCACCGAAGCGGTGGTGTGGACCGGCGTGGTCCAGGCCGTGGTGCTGGTGGGCGGCGCGCTCGCCGCGCTGGCCGTCATCCTGCTGAAGATCCCCGGCGGGGCGGGACCCGCCCTCGCCGACGCGGCCGCGCAGGGCAAGTTCGGCCTCGGCTCGTTCGACGGCGATCTCACGCGGTCCACCTTCTGGGTGGTGCTGGTCTACGGACTGGTGATCAACCTCCAGAACTTCGGCGTGGATCAAAGCTACGTGCAGCGCTACATCACCGCCCGCTCCGACGGCGCCGCGTCGCGCAGCGTTTGGCTGGGGGCGTCGCTTTACCTGCCGGTGGGCGCCGCGTTTTTCTTCATCGGCACCGCGCTGCACGCCTTTTACGCCGCGCAGCCGGATTTGCTTCCCGCGGGGCTGAAGGCCGACGGCGTGTTTCCCCATTTCATCAGCACCCAGCTCCCGCCCGGCCTGGCTGGCCTGGTCGTGGCGGGCCTCTGCGCGGCCGCGATGGATTCCAACCTCAACTGCATGTCGACCCTTTTCCTCAACGACGTCTACCGCCGACACCTGCGGCCGGGCGCAGGGGAGCGCGAGGCCATGCGCGTGCTGCATTACTCCACGCTTGGCTTTGGCGCGATCTGCGTGGCCGCAGCCCTAGCGATGATATCGATAAAGAGCGCGCTCGACGTGTGGTGGGAGCTCGCCGGCATCTTCGGCGGAGGCATGCTCGGACTTTTTCTGCTGGGGCGTTTTTTTCCCCGCGCCGACGGCCGCGCCGGACTCGCCGGAGTCTCCGCCGGTGTTTTGGCGATTCTATGGCTTACCCTCTCGCCTCGGCTCGCCTGGTGGCCCGACGCTTTGCGCAGTCCCTTCCACGGTCTGCTGGTCATCGTCTTCGGCACCCTCGCCGTCGTGCTGGCGGGAGTGGCCGCCTCGTTTCTCCTCCCGCGCCGCCCCGCGGCCGTCCCCGCCTCGTCCTTCCCCTCCCCATGATCCGTCCGCTCCTCCTTGCCCTTGCCTGCGTTTCCGCGCTGCGCGCCGCCACGCCGCATCCCGCCGTCGTCCGCGCCGAGCTGATCAACGGCGACGCTTCCTATCCGGAGTCTCACGCCTCGACCATCGTCGAGATCGCCCCCGGCCACCTCGTCGCCTCGTGGTTCGGCGGCACCAAGGAGCGCAATCCGGATGTCTGCATCTACGTCGCGCATTTCGAAAACGAGCGCTGGCAGCCCGCGGCGCAAGTCGCCGACGGCGTGCAGCCCGACGGCGCGCCGCGTCTGCCCACATGGAATCCCGTGCTCTTCGCGCCGGCCGGCGCGCCGCTCCATCTTTTCTACAAGGTCGGCCCGAACCCGCGGGAATGGTGGGGCATGCTGATCACCTCGGCGGACGGCGGACGCACCTGGAGCGCGCCGCGCCGTCTGCCGGACGGACTGCTCGGCCCGATCAAGAACAAGCCCGTCATCCTCGCCGACGGCTCGTGGCTTTCGCCCAGCAGCACCGAGGGCAACAAGAGCTCCGCCGGCGACAAGGACGCGGAGGGCTGGCTCGTCCACTTCGAGCGCTCCTCCGACCGCGGCGCCACCTGGGAGAAGATCGGGCCGGTGAAAAAGGGGCCCTCGCTCGACGCCATCCAGCCCAGCGTGTTGTTCCACGCCGACGGGCGCCTGCAGGCGCTCAGCCGCACCAAGCAGGGCGTGGTCGCCCAGACCTGGTCGAAGGACGGCGGCAAAACATGGAGCCCGCAGACGGCCACCGAGCTGCCGAATCCCAGCTCCGGCACCGACGCGGTGACGCTTTCCGACGGTCGCCACCTGATCGTCTACAATCCCACCGCGCACCGCCCCGACGAGGCCAAGGGCGATCGTTATCCGCTCGCGGTGGCCATTTCCTCCGACGGCCTGGCCTGGAAGCCGGTCGTCACGCTTGAGACCGAGCCTTGCAAGAGCGGCTACGCCTATCCGGCGGTCATCCAGGCGGCCGACGGTCTCGTTCACATCACCTACACCCTTGATCGTCGCGCGATCAAACACGTGGTCCTCGATCCCGCTAAACTGTGAACACGCGCCTCCTCGCCGCCTGCCTGCTCCTCGTCGCGCCGCGTCTCGGCGCGGAGTATCGCGTCGAGGCCCCGCGCTGCGAACTCGCGGCCGATCCGCTGGGAGTCGACATCTCCGCCCCGCGCCTCTCGTGGCGCGTCGCCTCCGACGAGCGCGCGCAGCGCCAGACCGCGTGGCAAATCCAGGCCGCGTCCTCGGCCGAATTGCTCGCGAGGGATACGCCCGATCTTTGGGACAGCGGCCGCGTCGAAGGCGACGACACCACTCTGCTGCCCTACGCCGGGCGCGCGTTGAATTCCTCTCAAGTCGTCCACTGGCGCGTCCGCAGCTGGGATCGCGACGCGCGTCCTTCGGCGTGGAGCGCGCCCGCCAGGTGGACCATGGGCTTGCTGGAGGAAAAGGATTGGGGGGGCGCGCGCTGGATCACCGCCGCCGGTTCCGTTCGATTGGAAAACACCCTGCTGCGCCGCGAGTTCGCGGTGCGTCCCGGCCTGCGCCGCGCCCTCGCGCACGTGTCCGGCCTGGGTCACTACGAGTTGTTTCTCAACGGGGCGAAGTCCGGCGCCGACGTGCTTTCGCCCGGCTGGACCGACTACGCCGACACCGTGCTCTACGACACGCGCGACGTCACCGCGCTGCTGCGCGAGGGCGCCAACGCCGCCGGCCTCTCGCTCGGCAACGGCATGCTGCACGTCGAGCGCCCCGAGGGGCGCTTCGCCAAGTTCAAGGGTTCCTTTGGTCCGCAGCGCGCGATTCTCCAGCTCCGCCTAGAATACGCCGATGGCACGGTCGAGACCGTGGAGTCCGACGAAAACTGGAAGACGCATCCCGGGCCGATCACCTTTTCCAGCATCTACGGTGGCGAGGATTTCGACGCCCGGCTCTTGCCGGCCGGCTGGAATCGGGCGGGCTTTCCCGACGCCGGCTGGACGCCCGCCGCGCTCTACACGGGCGCGAGCGGAGCGCTGCGCGGCATGACCCGCGCCTCCGAACCGGTGGCGCCGATCGAGACGCGCGCCGTCGTTACGCGGCGCGAACTCTCCTCCGGCGCCGAACTCTACGACTTCGGTCAGAACGCATCCTTCATGCCGCGTCTCCGCGTGAGCGGCCCGGCCGGCGCCACGATCAAGCTCACCGGCGGCGAGGTGGTGAACGAAGACGGCACGATAAACCGCTCCACCATGGGAGGCGCCCACCGCGGCAGCGCGTGGTGGAGCTACACCAAGGCCACCGACGGGGAGGAGAGCTGGTTCCCTCAGTTCTACTATCTCGGCTCGCGCTACCTCCACGTCGAGCTTCTGCCCGCGACGGAGGGCGGCGCGCGCCCCAAAGTGGAAGCCCTCGAGCAAGTGGTCGTGCACTCCACCGCCGGGCCCGCCGGTCGATTCGCGAGTTCCGATCCCGCGCTCAACCGTATCCGCGACCTGGTGCGCTGGGCCCAGCGTTCGAACATGGTTTCGATCCTGACCGACTGCCCGCATCGCGAGAAACTCGGCTGGCTGGAGCAGAACCATCTCAACGGCCCGGCGCTGCGCTACGAGTGGAGCCTGGATCGGCTGGCGGCGAAGAATGTTCGCGACATGGCCGAAGCGCAGACCGCCGAGGGCCTGATCCCGAACATCGCCCCGGAATACACCGTATTCAAGGGCACCTATCGCGCGGCGGCGGAGTGGGGCGCCTCCTTCATGCTCGTGCCTTGGCAACAGTATCTCTTCACCGGCGATGATTCGCTTTTGCGCGAGCAATATCCCGCCATGGCGCGCTACTTCTCCTATCTCGAAAGCCGCGCCGCCGGAGGCGTGCTTCAGGAGGGGCTCGGCGATTGGTATGACGTCACGCTGGAGAAGCCGGGCCGGGCGAATCTCACGCCGCCCGCGATCACCGCCACCGCTCATTTTTATCAGGACGCCGAGATTCTCGCGAGGATCGCCGAACACCTCGGCCGGGCCGAAGACGCGAAAACCTATCGCGCCCGCGCGGCGGAGATTCGCGACGCGTTCAACCGGGAGTTTTACAAGCCCGCCTCGCCCGCGCTTTACGGCACCGGCTCGCAGGCCTCGCTCGCGCTGCCGCTCGCCCTCGGCCTCGCCGCGCCGGAAAGCCGCGAGGCGGCGACCGACGCCCTGCTGCGCGAGATCGCCACGCGGGGCCACTTCAGCACCGGCGCGATCGGCACGCATTACCTTTTTCGCGCGCTGACCGACGCCGGACGCTCCGATCTCATCTACCGCACGATTACCAACCCGGACATCCCCGGCTATGCGCGCCAGCTGCAACTCGGCGCCACTTCGCTGGCCGAGTCCTGGGGCGCGTGGACCGGCGCCTCGCAAAACCATTTCTTCCTCGGGTTTGTCACCGAGTGGTTTTACCGCGATCTGGCCGGCATCGCCCCTGACGAGACGGCGCCCGGGTTCAAGCGCGTCCTGATACGCCCGCATCCCGTGCCCGGACTGGAATGGGTGGAGGCGGAGCACGAGAGTCCGCATGGCCGGATCGCGGTGCGATGGGAGCGGCACCCTGGTCTGTTTCGACTGAATGTGACGATCCCGGCAAACACCTCCGCGACCATTTATCTCCCGGCCGACATCGGAGATAGTGTAACGGTGGACAATCCGGTCCATGCGACCGCGCGGGGCCGCGAGGGTGATCGGGCGGTTTTCGACCTTGAATCGGGGGCCTACTCCTTCGCGGTCAAAAACGACTGATATCAGGGTCGATATCGCGACCATTTGAGCAGGCCTACGCGTTTTGGGGAAAAATATGCGGAATCCTAATTCGCTCTCCTCTGGAATGCGTGTTTTAAAGCACGCCGCAGGGGGGCAAAACGGTTGACCATTCCGGCGACCGATAGTCCCCTTCACTTGTCTTAATAACACCCCGCCCCCGGCCTCTCCCCAGGCTGTTTGTCTGATTTTTTCTCCCCTCCGTCCGGACTTCTGTCCGCGTCTTCCACGCTTACTACCCCGCTTTTGCATCTGCAAAGGGCCGCCGCCCACACGCACCGCCTACCCTCGAGTGTCCGTCGCCTGATCGGTTCGTGTTTTTGCTTCCGCACAGGCCCGTCGAGTCCGCGGACGCATATGGCCCTCCTTTAGTCATCGCGCTTTTAGACATCGAAAAAGTTGAAAATGAAATCCGCCCCACTGCCCCTCCATCGTCGCCTCCGTGGCGGCTCCGTGAAATCCTGGTCGGCCTCCGTCGCCGCGCTTGCGGCCGCCATGCTGGCGCTCGAGTCCGCCCCTGGTCTCTCCGCCGCCTCGGGCACGTGGCAGGCCGGCGCGGCCGATAGCGTGACGATCACCGTCGACAGCGCGGCCTGGAAGGTGGCGCCGTTCATGCGCGAAGGCGACGTCGTCTACATCGGCGCCACCGCCGGCGTGGGCTTGGGCACGACCTATAGTTATTATTACGTGGTCGGCACGGGTTCGACGCCCAGCGGTTTCGTTCGGTTCGGCAGCTCGCCCAGCGCCGGATCTTTCACGCTCAACAACACCAATAGTCCGCTGCCCGTGGGCCGCATGCCCGCCTGGATGACTGCGGCAAACTGGACCGGAGGCGTCGTGCCCAACGGCGTCGACGACCAGGCGACCATCGCCCCCAACGCGAACGCGCAGGCCATCGCCTTGGACGGCGATGTCACGCTGGGCGCCCTTAGCGTCGATACCACCGCCGCCGCGACCACCGGAATCAGCCTGATTTCCACTTCCCGGAACGCCGGACCCGCCGCCACCCTGACTTTTGCCCGTTCTTCCGGAACGCCGACCATCACCGTATCGGGCGGAAACGCTTTTTCCCTTAGCGAGGCCAAAATCACTGGCAACACGCCCAGCAACGCCAACGCGAAGCTGGTCGTCGTCGGCGAGCAGGGCCTGGTGATCGACAATCAGAATTCCGTAGGAACGCCCGTCGCGGTGAATTCATCCACCGCTATTCCCGCGGTGCCCCTTTTCGCCGCCGGGGCGGTCCGCTTCGGCTACGGCCTCGATTGGTCGAAGTTCAGCGGCGACCTCACCCTCGCGCGCGGCGTCTTCCAGCCCCTCGCCGGCGGCAGTCTCAACAACAACCTCTCCAGCCTTCCGCTCGCCAGCAAGCTGGTGCTCGGCACCGGCGCCAACGTCGCCCGCCTCGAGGTCGCCGGCAACGGCTCCAGCGGTCCGTCCAGCGTTCGCGGCCTGGAAAGCACCAGCCCCAACAGCTCCATCATCAACACCGCCGGCAGCGGCATGCTCAGCTTCCAGGTCGGCTCCTACGGCAAGGCCGGGGACAACTATACTTTCGCGGGCAACATCGGCGATTCGACCAACATCGCCACGCTGGCCAGCGTCTCGGGCATCCGCTTCGTGAAAATCGGCGCGGGCACCCAGACCCTTTCGGGCGTCAACAATCTCAACGCCAACTCGGCCAACCAGATTCTGCTCGCGGTCAACGGCGGCAAGCTCTCGCTCGGCACGACCGGCGCCATCGGAACCATTACCGGCGGCCAGGGCGCGGCCAACGCCGACAGCTCGGTCGTCTTCCACAACGGCGAGTTCGAGATCTCCGGCGTGGGCTTGGCCGGCCCTCGCAGCCAGGCCTTCGGCGGCGCCCTGCTCTTCGGCACGGTCACCAGCCCCACGGCCGGCACCGCGGACGACAAACACGCCTCCCAGAGCAACAGCTTCAGCGCCCTTACCGTGGCGGCCGGCGCCGGTCAGCCGGCCACGCTCACCTTCGGCTCGCTCCGTCCGCGCAACTACCCCTCCGGCGCGCCCACCAGCGTGCTCAACGGCGTGACCATGCTGTTCCGCGGCACCAACCTTGGCGCCACTCCCGGGGCCGGCGTCGGCTCCATCTTCTTCACCACCGCCCCGACCGTGGGCGGCGGCAGCCTTTTCGCCAACAACGGCGTCGGCGCGCTGGGCACCGCGCAGGCTGCCGTCCTTAAGGGCGCCCTCGCCGACACCTCGCCCTCCGGCGGCGGCAGCGGCTTCGCCACCTACGATCCCGTCAATGGCGTTCGTCCTCTGTCCTCCTCCGAGCAGACCAATGTGTCCGATGGTCCCGGCTATGATGCCTCCGCGTCCGCCGACAACGTCCGGCTTTCCCCTGCGGCCGACGTTTCGATCACTGGCAGGCTGACCAACACGCTCGAGATCCGCAACACCGGCGCCTCGGCCCGCACCGTCACCAGCTCCGGCGTCGATCTTAATCCCGCCAACGGTCTGCTCTTCAGCGGCACCGCCCCGATCGTCCTCACCGGTGGTCAGATCACCGGCACGGCGAGCAACAATTCCGAGGACGTCGTTATCCACACGATCAACTCGTCCTCCGCCGGCGTCACCCTCCGCACTCCGGTTTCCAACGTCGGTATCGCCGGCGTGAACGCGGCCGCCCATCGGCAGGGCTGGATCACCTTCAACGGCCCCGGCGCGCTTCGCGTCGAGGGCGCCCTCACCGTCGGCAACACCGGCGGCGTCGTCTTCAACGGCACCGGCGTCACGACCGTCGCCGCGCCGATCACCGACGCCTCGAGCTTCAACTTCAACCAAGGCCTGGTGAAGTTCGACACCGGCGCCTCCTGGAACGGCGTGCCCCGCCTGCTGGTCGCCCCCGAGGCCAAGGTCGACCTGAACGGCATCGGCGGAAACTCCACCCTGAACCGCTTCTCGGATGTCAACGTCACCATCAACCCCGCCGGCATCACCCTCACCTCCGCCGGCGGCGAGGTAACCAACAGTTCTTCCACGCCGGTCGATCTCTACTTGTCGGGCACCGCCAGCGGCGCCGGCAACCAGGGCACTTCCACCGCCTTCTTCGGCACCATCACCGGCAACATCAACCTGGTGGTCGACAAGTCGACTTTCGTCACGGCGAACTCGACCTTCACCTACGGCACCCAGGCCCTCGCCAACGCCAACACCTACACCGGCGTGACGCGCGTTCTCTCCGGCACCCTCAATCTGTCCCGCGGCGGCCTGCTGCCCAAGACCACGGTGGTCACGCTGGGCACCAGCTCGGCCAACAGCACGTTAAGCTCGGTTAACAGCACCCTCAGCCTCGGCGACAGCAACGGCTCCACCAACGGTTCCATCCGCCAGGAGATCGCCGGCCTCTACGCCGTCGGCACCGGCACCGCCGCGGTCATCAACAACGGCTCCAACGTCAGCCAGCTGACCCTCAACATCCCGGCCGGCACCGACAACGTCTTCACGGGCAACCTCGGTATCACGCCCTCCAACACGACCAACCTCTCGGGCAACAACCAAAACCTCTTCGCCTTGCGCAAGACCGGCCCCGGCACCTTCCAAGCGGCCGGAGCGGTCACCGCCTACACCGGCGGCACCGTGATCGAGGGCGGCTTCCTCCGCGTTTCGGCCGACTCCTTCCTTGGTCAGATCGGCTCGCTGACCGGCACCGCCCTGACCCCGGACGCGCCCGCCTCCCCGATCGGCGCGTTCGCCAACAGCATTCTCCTCAACGGCGGCGCCCTCCAGGCCTCGGCCACGTTCACGCTCGATTCCAAGCGTGGCATCGGCCTCGGGCCCGTGTCCGGCGCCACGGGCGGCTCCGGCGGCATCCGCGTCGACACCGGCGCCACGCTGACCTACGCCGGCGTGATCGCCTCGGCCGGCAACACCGGCTCCCAGACCTTCGCCAAGAGCGGCGCGGGCGCGCTCGTGCTGAACGGCGCCAGCACCTTCGCCGGCTCCACGCAGGTGCTGGCCGGCTCGCTGGGCGGCATCGGTTCGCTCGCCAGCGGCGTGACCGTCGAGTCCGGCGCCGCCCTCTCCCCGGGCGACGGCGGCGTCGGCACCTTCACGGTGGGCGGCGCGCTCACCCTGAAGGGCGGCTCGGTCCTCAACGTCGATCTCGGCGCCCCCGGCACCTCCGACCTGCTTCAGGTCAACGGCGCGATCAGCTCCACCGGAGTCACCACCGTCAACCTGGCGGGCGGCGCGGGCTTCGGCGTGGGTTCCTACACTATCATCTCCGGCTCCGCCCCGATCGCTCCGGCGAACTTCGCGGTCGGCACCATTCCTTCCGGCTTCCGCGGCACCTTCAGCTCCAGCGGCAACAACCTTGTGCTCAACGTGGCGGTGGGTTCGCAGCTGAGCGCCATTGAAAGCTGGCGCAACGCCAACTTCGGAGCCAGCGCCAACTCCGGCGACGGCGCCGACGGCGCGGACCCGGACGCCGACGGCTTGGTCAACTTGGTCGAGTATGCCACCAACACCGATCCGCGCGTCGCGAACTCTTCCGTGATCTCGGTCGGCCGTTCGGGCAACTTCGTCACCCTGACCTACACTCGCGTCGCCGACGCCACGCTCACCTACACCGTCGAGGCATCCAACGATCTCTCCGCGTGGTCGACGGTGAGCACCGCGAACAATCCGAGCACCGGCGCGCAGAACCTCGCCGGCCAGGTGACGGTGATCGACACCGCCGCGCTTACCAACCGCCGCTTCCTGCGCCTCAAGATCAGCTACTGAGCCGCGGGTCTCCCGCCGGTCCTTTCGGCCCCGTCGCCCTTAAAGGCGGCGGGGCTTTTTTGCGTTTGGGCGGAGGGATCGTGCGCGCCCGATTTCGAGAAGAAAAACGGGTCTCAATTCTTGGCGCGCCGCTCCTCGCCGGCGTGTCGTGCGAATGGCCGGCCTAAAAAAAGCGCGATCCCCGGCTGACGCCGCGGATCGCGCTGTGATTTGGCGGCGGCAAGCGCCGCCTCCAGACTGATCTTACTTGGACGCCAGGCCCGTGGAGCGACGACGGCGGGAGCCAGCGAGGGCAAGGGCGGCGATGCCGCCAAAGGCGGCGAACGCGGAGGGCTCGGGGATCGCGCTCGCGGTGACGCCCAGCCAGCCCGTGCCGGTGAAGGAGGCCAGCTGGTAGGTGGCTCCGCTTCCGATGGCTCCGTAGGTGCCGTTGGCCTGGGCGGCGCCGTTGATGAAGAGCTGGGCGATGATGTTCGTGCCGGCGAAGTTCAGGTCGACCACGGCGCCGTTCACGAGGTTGAAGTCGGCGTCGGCCGCGACGAACGCGCTGCCGAGGCTCAGGGTGCCGCCGTTGACCGTGATGTCGCCGGTGAAGGTGTTGGCGCCGGAGAGCGTGAGCGTGCCCGCGCCGTTTTTCACCAGGCCTCCGCCGCCGCCGCCGTTGAGCAGGGCCTGCGGTATGGCGACGTTGAAGCCGTTGGTGTCGATGATCGCGCCGCCCGCGAGGACGTTCACGGCCTGGGACGCGCCGCCGAGATCGACGAACGCGGTCGTGTTGCCGGCCGCCTTCAGGGTGCCGCCGTTCAGGTTGAGGGTGGCCGAGCCGTTGTTGCTGGTGGTCAGCACCTGGTTCACGGTGAGCGTGCCGCCGTTCAGGTTGAACGTGTTGTTGGCCGAGGCGCCGCCGCCGAAGTTGAGGTCGAGGACGCCGGTGGTGGTGGTGCCCGTCTGATTGCCGCTCCAGGAGGTGATGGCGCCGGAGTTGAGGTTGACCGCACTGGCTCCGGTGCCGTTGCCGGTGCTGAATCGCAGGTCGGTGTTGCCATTCAGGTTCACGGTGCCGCCGTTGACGTTCACCGCGCCTTTTACGGTGTCCCACTGGTTCACGATCATCCAGCGCTCGGCGGTGGTGCCAATGTTGAGGACCGCTCCGGTGTTGACGTTGAGCGTGGCCTGGGAGGCGGCGCTACCGGCGAAGGCGACTGCCACGTCTCCGGCGGAGTTGACGACCGCGCCGTTGTTAAGGGTGAGGGTGCCGTTCACGAGGTCGACCGCGGCGCCCGCGTGGGTGACGTTCACCGAGGCGGCGTTCACCGTGCCGTTGGAAACCGTCATGGCGCCCGTGCCCCAGTAGCGGGCCAGGCTGAGACCGCCGGCCAGATTGATGGTGCCGCCGGTCTGATTCAGCGTGCCGTTGCCGCCCAGCGCGCCGACCCAGAGGTTGGCGTTGGTGCCGGTGGTGGCGATGGTGCCGGCTTGGAGGTTGAGCGTGGCGTTGCTGCCGCCGTCGATGCCGACGACGACACCGCTGCTGTTCCACCAATCCACGCCGGCGGCGCTGGTGGTGAGCGTGCCGGTGGTGTTGATGTTCATCGTGCCCGTGGAGCGATCCTGGGCGACGAGAAGACGGCCCGAGGTGAAGCTGCCGGTGCCGCCGAGGTTGTAGGTGCCGGTGCTGCCCAGGCCGTTGCCGACGAAGGACCAGTTGACCGCGCCCGCGGCGAGAGTGCCGGCGGTCTGATCGAGGCGGCCGGTGCCGCCGGCTTGGCCGATGAAGATGTCGACCGGGCTGAGGGTCGATGTCGCTGACACGACCGGGTAGTTGCCGGTGGCGGTGTTGACGATGAAGTTGCCCGTCGGATTGGAGGGCGAGGAGCTCCAGTTGCCCACGGTGTTCCAATCCTGGCTGACGGCGCCCGTCCAGGTGGATTGGGCGTGGGCGGAGCAGGCGGCCGCGAGGGCGGCGCTTCCGAGCAGCAGGCGACGCGACAGCGCGTGACGGTGATTAAGACGCAAGGATGCTTTAGACATGGGATGGGGGGCTGGATGTGTGGGCTGGGGAATGTGCTCGAACGGCTCCTCCCGGGCGACGTTTGCACAGCGTGAAACCGTCGGGAGGGCGGAGCGGTCGGGCTCTCTTCGCGGGTGGAAAAGGGGAGGCCTCCCGCGCGTTGGGTTCAGGTGACGCCGCGCCGGGGTTTGCGGTCAAGAACCCGGCCCCCGCGAGAGACGATACGTCAACAAACAGGTATATATGGCATATGATCGCGCCATGTCGCCGGCTTTGCGCGGGTCGGGTAAGGCCTGTTCGCGCGCAGGACTAGTTGGCCGGGCCTGGCGTCACTCGCACGCGCAGAAACAGTCTGCGGTCCGATCCCATCGGCCGCGTGAAGCGAAGCGTTTGCGCCACGCCGTCGTCGGACAGGATCACGGCCGTGCCGATTGCGGGCGTCCACGCGCCCGCGAGATCGGCGCTTTCCTCGATGCCGAAGCGGAGATCGGTCGCGCTCTTCGCGCGACGGTAGACAAGGCTGAGCAAAGCGCCGCCCGCGTCGTCGCGGGGAGCGACATGCGCGTCGGCAAGCAGCGGATTTCCGGCGAACGCGCGCTCGAGCAGGTTGTTCAATCCGTCGCCGTCCGGGTCGGCGTTGTCGCCCGCGATGGCCGCGTCGCCCCAGTCGGCGCCGAAGTTCAGCCGACGCCAGACCTCGTCGGGCGCGTAGGGCGTGAACACGAGGGAGGCGGAGACGGACGTCTGCTGTAGCGTGAACACGCCGTAGTTCGCGGGCGAGCGGCCCGTGGAGTCGGCGCCGGGCGCGCCCAGGGTGAAGGCGCCGGTCAGGCCGGGGGCGGTGAGAAGCGTCCATACGCGGGGCTGGGTCCAAAAGGCGTCGTCAAATGCCACCGCGCTGCCGGGAAAACCGAACACGGGGTCGATCCGCGCGCCGGTGGCGACGACGACCGCGCCGTTGGCGACCACGCGATCGGACGCGCCGGCGGCGATGGAGTTGGCGGCGAGCTCCCAGACCAGCCGCGAACCTGACTGGTAGGTCAGCGCGCCGCCGAAAGTTTGGACGCCTATCCGGTCGCCCGGCGCGTGGCTGCCGGCGATGGTGGTGGCCGTGCCGATGACGCCCGAACCGCCGAGCGTGGCGCCCGCGGCGACGGAGAGCGTGCCGCCGGCCGCGAGCGAACCGTTCACGATCAAGGCGCCCGCGCCCACGGTGGTGCCGCCGGCGTAGGTGTTGGCGCGCGTGAACGTCCAGGTGCCCGTGCCTGTCTTCGTGACGGAACCGGCGCCGGGCAGTTCCTTGTCGAACACGCCGTCGCCCGCGCCGGTGACGACTAGCGCGCCGCCTGCCGGGCTGGAGACGACGCCGATGCCGCGGCTGTCGGGCCGCAGCAGCCAGACGTCGTTCACCTTGCCCGACTCGAGGGTGGCGCCGTTCGCGCCGATCGTGAAGCCGGGTCCGAAAATATCCACGTTGCCCGCCGCGCCTCCGACGTAGCGGATGCGGCCGCCGTCAAGGACAAGTCGCGCGGGGGCGTAGTCGAGTCCGCCGAGGCCCGCCTTTTCGCCATTGGCGAGGCCCCAGCCCCAGCGTTCGAGTTCGAGGGTGGCGTTGTTGATCACGCTCACCGTGGCGGAGGAGTTGTAGCCCGAGGTGTAGATCGCGCCGCCGTCGCGCAGGGCGAGGGTGCCGCCCTCCACCACGGTGTCGCCGGCGTAGGAGTGCGCGCCGCGCAGGGTCAGGCGACCGGCGCCGGTCTTGCCCAGTCCGCCCGCGCCGACGATGGGCGCCTCGATGGCCGCATCCGCCACGGCGGAGACGTTGGGCAGAACGCGGCCTAGCGTGAGCGAGGCGCCTCCCGGCGAGGCGATCACGTAGCCGGCGGAATTGAAGGCCAGTCCTCGGGCCCGCAGCGAAGCGGAGAGCGTGATGGAGCCTGCGCCCGAGGCGCCGAAGAGCGCGGTGGAATCGTCGGACCAGGCGACGGATGCGGAGCCATCGTTCCAGTTGAAGCCGGCTGCGTCCCACGAACGGCCCGCCGATCCCGTCCACGTGCGCGGCGCGTTGACCAGCAGGCCCGGGCCGGCGGCGGAGCTGGCCGCGATCTCCTGGGCGGTGAGGCGGCCGTCGTGGATGCGAAACTCGTCGATCGTGGCGTTTAGCCACGGGTCGGCGGCGAAGAGGGAGCGCCCGAGGAAGGACCAGCCCGCGCCGACGGACGATAGGGCGGGCACGGCGCCGGTGAACTGGTTCTGGAGCACGCCGTTGACGTAGCTCGCGGCGTAGCCGGCCGCGGGGTCCACGACCAAGGCGAGATGGTTGGCGAGATTGTTGAACGAACGGGAGGAGTTCAGTTCGAAATAACCGCCGCCCGCGGCCATCGCCAGCCGCGCCGGGCCCGATGAGGTGCGCGGGCTCCAGAAAAGGAAGTCCGCACCGTTGGCGCCGGCGATGTTGCCAAAGTCGAAGAGACGCGCCCAAGGGGCGCTGTCTCCGAACGCCGTCCAAGCCTCGATGGTCACGGCGGAGCCGCCCCGGACGAGTCCGCCTGGCAGGTCGACATATGCGCCGCTCACGCCGGGGAGGCGCACCGCGCCGTTTTGCCAGGATGCCGCGCCTTTGAGCGAACCGTGCGCCATGCCGGCGGAATCGCGCGCGTTGCCGGCGAAGCTGTAGCGATGGGCGAGGGTGGGCGGGGCGGCGGCGATGTCCGCGATCTCCGTCGCGGACAGGGCGCGGCCGAAGATGCGCACGGCGTCGAGCCGGCCGTTGAAGTAGGGATCGGCGGCGAATTGGCTTCGCCCGAGGTAGTTGTTGCGCGCGAGGATCTCCCACGGGCGGATCGTCACCCCGCCGGCGCTCGCGATGGGCGCGCCGTTCAGGTAGAGCGTGGCGTTGCCGCCGTCGATGGTGGCGGCGACGTGGCACCAGACGCCTACGGGCAGCGCGGCGGTGGCGCTCACGCCCTGCTCCGCGCCGCCGTTGCGAATGCCGAGGCGCATGACGCCCGAGCCGGAGGCGGGGGTGAGAAACAGGTAGCGGGTGGTGTCGACGCCGAAGTCGAAGATGCGCTGCCAGGCGCCGCCGCCATTCCACTTCACCCAGGCGGAGAAGGTGCGGGCGTTGGCCACGGCGAGCGGCAGCGTCGCGTGTTGCGAGACGCCGTCCAGCGCGAGCACGCGGCCGCGACCGGGCTCGTCGGCGACCGTCGCGCCGTTGGCCAGCGCGCCGTCGTAGCGGTCCATGTGTTCGCGTGCGTCGACGTCGAAGGGATAGAAAGCGCTCCAGTCCACGGTAAGCGAGGGCCAGCCGTCCGCGCCCCACTGAAGCTCCTGCAGGCCGAGGTAGGCGGCGCCGCCTTGGTCGCCGGCGTAGTAGTGGTGGCTGAAGAGGTGGCGGCCGTTGTCGAAAAGAATGCCCGCGTGGCCGGGCCCCATCCAGCGGCCGGTGCTTTCGAAGAGCATGGTGCCTCCGCCGCTGTTCATGTCGACGCCGTTGCGATCCCGGTAGGGACCGGTGATGCTCGCGCTGCGGCCCACGCGAATGTTGTAGGTGCTGTCCACGTCGGAGCAGCAGCTGCCGAAATTGAGAAAAAGGTAGTAGTAGCCGTCGTATTTGTAGACGTAGGCGCCCTCGGTCGTGTTGCTGAAAAAGCTCGGGCCGTTGTTGGCGATGCGCGTCACCTGGGTGTTCAGGCGCTTGCCGGTGGCGGGGTTGATCTCGGCGACGAGGATGCCGTTCGAGTAGGAGCCGAAGATGAGCCAGACGCGGCCGTCGGTGTCGACCAGCACGCTCGGGTCGATGCAGTTGTAGGCGGTGAGATCGGTGTCGGGTCCGGCCTCGGCGACGGAGTCGGATTGCACGACCTTGCCTTGGTCGGTCCAGACGGGCGATTCGAGCGAGGGCGTCGTGACGAGGCCGATGGCGGAGTCGATCGTGCCCCAGTTCGACACCGAGTAGTAGACGTGGTAGCGACCGTTGAAGTAGGCGACGTCGGGCGCCCAAAAAGTTCCCGTGAAGCCGGGCACGGCCGCGGTGGTCCAGGCCGGCGGCGCGTTGAACACGCGGCCGGCGGTCCAGTCGCGCAGATTGGTCGAGGAGAGGATGCGGATGCCGTCGCCCGTGCCGAAGGTGTAGTAGCGTCCGTTTTGTCTGATCAGGGTCGACGGGTCGTGGATGCCGGTGTCGCCGAAAACCGGAAGCTGGGCTTTAAGCGGCGATAGCAGGGCCCCGATGCACGCGAGCAGCGCGAACCAGGCGAAAATGCGCCGGCACGAACGGACCCGGCGCGCGCCGGGCGAATAAGCCGACGGGCAAAACAGGGTGGGGGAGAGGCAGAAGGGGGTGGGCATCTGGCGGCACGAGCCCGCGGGGCGCTGCGGGCTACATTACAAACCAAGCGCGGTTTGTCGTCCAAATACGCCAAACGTCGCGTTTGCCGCCCCATGCGAGCGGGTTTCAGCGGCTTATCTGGAGGCGGTAAAAAGCGCGCGGGGAGGGGAGCGCGGGGGGAAGCGAGAGCAAGAGATCCGCTCCCGTGCCCGCCTGCGGAGCGCCCACGTTGACCCAGGGTTTGAGCAGGTCGTCGGTGAACTGCATCTGATAAAAATGGCCGCGCACGGACCCGGGCATGGCGAGCGCGGCGGTGGCGGTCCGGTCGGCGGCGACGGAGAGGGTGATCTTCGCCGCGGCGATTTCCTCGGGCGTTATCAGCGCGGACTGGGGAGTCGCGGCCACGGGCGCGGAGACGGGGCCGGCGCCGGCGAGCGTGGCGGCGTCGACCGTGTAGTAATAAGCCTGGCCGTAATTCAGCCCGGTGTGGAGGAACATCGTGTTTGCGGCGCCCGAGGCCAGCGGGGAGTAGGGGCCGGTTTCTCCGGTGGCATAGCGAAGCGTGTAGCCGGTGGCGCTGGCGACCGGCGTCCAGGAAAGCTGAATTTGCAGCGGCCCGGATGTGGCGAGTAGGCCGGAAGGCGCGGGCGGCGGGCCGGCGACCAGCGCGGAGACCTCGGCGGCGGAGAGCGCGTAATTGTAGACGCGCAGGTCGTCGACGAGGCCGTTGAAGGTCGGGTCGGCCTCGAACTGGCTGGCGCCGACGTAGTTCAAGGCGGGATCCACAGCCGACGGGCGGATGGAAAAAGCCGCGGAGGAAGCGACCGCGGCGCCGTCGACGTAGAGCCGTGCGGCCGGGCCATCGAGGGTGACTGCAAGGTGCACCCAGCGCCCGGTCGCGAGGGCGGGCGCGTTGAGCTGTTGCTCCGCCCCGCCGTTTTTGATCGCGAAGCGCAGTCCAGCGCCCGCGGCGGCGGGAGTGAGAAACAAATACTGGCCGGTGCCGTTGCCGAAATCGAAGACGCGCTGCCAGTTCGCGCCTCCGTTCCAGTAAACCCAGGTGGCGACGGTGAGGCGCTCGTGGCTGGCGACGCCCCGGGGCAGGTCGATGCGGCGAAGAGCGCCGCCGAGCGCGAGGGCCGACGAGCCGGCGCGCCCGGCGCCGTAGCTCGCGGTGCCGGCGGGCTGGGCGTCGTTGCCGTTGCCGGAGCGATCACGCGCATCGCCGTCGAAGTCGTAGCGGGCGACGAGGGCGGGCGCGCCGGTGGGCGCGGCGACGACCTCGGCGGAAAGCGCGGAACGGTTGAGCGAGCGATCGCTCGCTCGGACGACGTAATAATAGGGGCGACCGGCGCGGGCGGACTCGTCGACGAAAGCCGGCGAGGCGAGGTCGCGCGCGATGATCTCGTAGCCGCCGCCCGCGGTTTCGGAGCGCAGCACGGCGTAGCCGCCGAGGTCGGCCGCGGCCACGGGATTCCAGGCCAGGCTCACCGAGACCGGGTTGGCCGTGGCGACGAGGCCGGACGGCGCGGGCGGCGCGACAAACTCCACCGCGGCGCCGGCGGGGATGAAGCGCCACTGCTGGTTGAGGCCGCCGGTGCCGGACCACTGGGCGATGTTGGCGCCGTCGGCGAGCGAGGAGCCTGCGACCTCGAGGTATTTTCCGCTCCAGCGGTTGCGGATGCGGAACCAGCCGTCGCCGACATATTCGAAGAACCAGCCCTGATTGGCTCCCGAGCCGGCGGACCATTGGATCACGTCGCCGCCGTCGTCGTAGGACCAGTTGAGCAGATCGGCGGCCTTGCCCGAGTGGGCGGCGCGCATCGTGTGGTAGCCGAAGTCGCCGCCGACGCGCGAATCGAGCGGGGCGACGTCCCACTGCTGGCTTAGGGCGCGGACGTAGACGTTCTGGCGTATGTCCGCGCCATCGGCGGCGGCGCCGGAGGCGACCTCCATGACCTTGCCGCTGGCTCGGTTGACCAAGATGTAGCGGCCGTTGATCGAGGGCGGGACGTCCGCGCCCCAAGTGATGTTCACCATTCTTTCGGCGTTGGGCTGGTCGGTCCAATAACCGGTGCCGCCGGGGATTGTGACGGTGTGGTCGTGGCGCGGGCCCTGGCCGTCGTAGAAGACCTTCCGATCGCGATTGAAAAAACGGTAGGCGGTGGAGACGGCCTGGCGCTCGGAGGCGCCGACGAAGGCGTGCACGGTGCCGGCGGGCGCGCGGTAGACCGCGGCGGCGGTCCAGTTGGCGCGGTGCTCGGCGTAGCCCAGGCGCATGCCCTGGCAGGCCTTCACGAAGCCTGCGCGGGCGAGCTCGGCGGTGCCCCACCAGGTGCCGCTGGTCACGCCGTATTCGGCGCCAACGATGGCCTCGGCGACATTGTGCAGCTCCTCGTTGACCGCCTTGTCGCCGCTCGCGACCACGTTTTGGTAGAAGGAGGCGTAGCCGTCGAAACCGCCCGCGAGCTGGTGCGTGGTGCCTTCCGCCACGCGGCCCTTGATCGCGTTATACCACGTGGAGGCGGCGTCGCAGTTGAGGGTGCCGGGGCCGGCGAGGGCGACGCCGGAGAAGACGGGGCTGGCCTGGAGCAGGCCGAGGATGTCGTAGAGATTCGCGATCGTGCCCTGGCCCCAGCCGTAGTCTGGCTCGTTGAAAGGGGAGGCCGACGCGATGGTCTTGCCGCGGGCGCGAAAGGCCCGGGCGGCGGCCTCCATGGTTTGCACCCAGCGCGCGGGCACGACCTCGGCTCCGGTTTTGAACCAGGCGTCCACGCCGGCGCCGGTGTCGGCGGTCATGGCAAGCGGCTTGGCGGCTCCGGCGAGATTGGCGAGGCCGACGCGATAATCGACATCCGCCAGCTGGGCGGCGGTGAGCTGTCCGTTCACCACCGGCGCGTTCATCGGGAAGGTGACCCGCACGAGGTCGACCTCGTCCGCGCCCATGTAGATCACGCCGCGGCGCATGTTGTCGTAGCTCGCCCAGGCGGTGTCCAGACCCCACTCCGTGATCGCCCGCGACACGCCCGGGTCGTTGGTGCCGAACAGCACGGTCCTGTCCTGGGCGCGGAGTTCCGGAGCCGCGGCCGCGGCGAGCGCCAGCCCCGCGAAAAGAGCGAGGCCAGGGCCGGTCGTTTGCCGGGGCGCGGCGGTCGGATAAAGGGGCATGGACGGGTTGGCCGGGGGCGGGCGGGGCGGCGAATGTATTGAAAAAGTGGCGACACGATATCGGGCGCCAAGCGTGCCCGGGCGGCCGGGTGGCGCCGGGTTCGCCGCGACCACCGGTCGCTAGGCGGCAAGATCGTTCGCGCGCGCGACCGCGGTGGCTGCGGGGGAGGACGCCGCCGTCGCGAAGAACGGCGGACCGGACTGGCGCAAAGCGCGCGAATCGATCAATCGTGAACTCGCCGCGGGATTCTTTCCGCGCCGTGCCGCATCCGCGGAGACGAGGGCGGGCGCCTCGACCCGGATCATGGCCGAGGGGCGGCTTTCCCCGCCGGAGTTGACCGCGGTGACGATGAAATTCGCCGGCAGATTCAGCGCGGAGGCGGGGAGCACGCAGTGCGGTTCGCCGACGGAGGAGGCCACGTCCTCCATGGAGCCGCATTGCGGGACGACGCGTTTGAGCCGGTAAAGCGCTCCGTTGCACGGTTCCTGCCATTCAAAGCGCACGTGGCCGCCCTGGGCGACGGCGACGAGGCGCTGCGGCGGGTTGGGTCGCGCGGATGGGGTGGGCAGCGTCAGGAGCAGGGGCTTGTCCTTGAAATCGGCTTCGGTCATGTATATCTTTAGAAAACTTTACTTGTGCAAACTAATTCATCTGCAATATATAGGATCCTTGCTCAATTTGATTAATCTGTTTAATCTGTGTTTAATTTATATGGGATCAAATTTAGCTATGAATCATATATTTGAACTGAACAAGAAGAACAAACA
>JAIXVY010000182.1 GCA_027482505.1 Opitutaceae bacterium
GAGAGAGAGAGAGAGAGAGAGAGAGATAGAAAGAGAGAGAAAGAAATAGAAAGAGAGAGAGAGAGAGAGAGAGAGAGAGAGATAGAGAGAGAGAGACAGAAAGGCGAGAGCAGGCGAGACCCCACCTTGCAGAGGGCGTCAGGGTCGAAGGCGGCCTGCGGGGTGCCGAAGGTGCCAAAACCGCTCGTGAACCGTTGAAGGGCGTCCAGCCCGTATTCTTCCGTGTAGGCGCGCAGCCAGCGCGGCGCCTCGATATTGGCTGGATCGCGTCCGATGCTGATCTCGCCCCGCTCGTCCAGAAAGCTGCCGCCAAACCAAAGCGGGTTCGCCCACAGCCACCAGCCCGGTTCCTGGGGAAGAAAGCCGGCCTGCGTTATCTCGCCGGTGACGGGATCGCGCTTGGTGAGCCGGCGGGCAAATTCATCCAACTCCGCCCGCGTGCGCGGCGGCCGCTCGGGATCGAGGCCCGCCTCGCGGAAAAGCGCCTTGTTCCAATGCAGCGCTATCACCGAGGGCGTGGTCGGCAGGGCGAAGACCCGCCCGTCCGGCGAGCGGCACATGTCGGCGTAGACCGGAACGTAGCGGGCGAGGAAGCCCTCTACCGCGTCCCCGGCCGCTCCCGCCGCGCGGGCGTCGGCCCGCATGAAGGCGTCCAGCGACTCGAGGGCGTTGCGGTCCGCGAAGGAGGCGACGTTGGGCTGCCAGATGCCGGCGATATCCGGAGGATTTCCGCCCGCGGTCGCCACCAGCAGCTTGCGGTCGATTTGCGACATGCTGACGAAGTCCACCCACACCCGGTCCTGCACGGCGTTGAACTCGTCGACCACCGCCTGCATCGCCGCCGATTCGGCGCCGGTCCACTTTTCCCAATAGGTGATGCGGACGCGGCCGTCCGGCGCGGGAGACGCGGCCTCGCTCCGGGCGCAGCCCTCGGCGAAAAAAACCGCGACCAAGAGCGAGCAGATGGCGGCGACGGATAGAATGCGACGCCGGGGGATGGGGTGTAACGACGAAAGCAAGGGGAGCTTTCCAATCAACGCGCCGGCTTCACCGCCTGCCAGCCGAAATCGTCGACCTCGACAATCTCGTCCTTGGCGGGAAACACGCCGCCGCCGCCGGGAAACAGTTCGGCGCGCACGCGGTTAACCGAGCGCCCCTCTTCTTTCGCCACCAAGCGCAGGCCCTGCGCATCTATCCTCTTCTCGCCATCGCCCCACACTTCGATGCGTCCGTCGCTCGCCCCGATCTTGCTCGGCACCGTGACGCGCAGCCGGATTTCGTGCCACTCGCCGCGACTGATCACGAAGGAGCCAGCCCTCAGGCCTTCGCCGTATTTGCCCGCCATGTCGGCGTGATAGACATAGAGCGATTGCCGCACGCCCTCAGGCAGGGCGTCGAACTGCACGCGCGCGCTCCAGCCGTCGCCATTGGCCCGGGCCTGCTCGCCACGGCCTCCGTCGTAGCCCTTCCCGCCGCTCATTCCGAACTGTTTCCCATGCAGGCCGGTCTCGAAATCGCCCGGGTAGCGGATGCGATACGTGAGTTCGTAGGACTCCGCTTCGGGAACCTTGACCTGCAAGCCGAGACCGGTGCCGTCCACTTTTTTCCCCGCGGTGAAAGTCACCTGGAGCACCTCGTCGTTGATCCGCGCGAAACGCCGCGTCTCCGGCGCGGTGCCGTTGCCAAAGTCCCTGGCTATGGCATCCGGCGAGTAGTCTCCGTCGGAGCGCTGAAACTTCACCGTGCGCTTTTCGTGTTCGGCGGCGCAGGCCGTGGCCGCGGCCAGAAACGCCAGCGCGCAACGCGCCAGCCATGCGGGGTAATGCATGGGTGAACGCAATTTTTCGCCCGCGCCCGGCGCAATGATTTACTTCGAAGCCGAGGCGCCATCGGTCTTTACAGTAAAGAGTTTCCGCCGCTGACCGCCGTCCCGGTTCGTGCAGCGTGGACGAATGATTTTCGTCTCCCGTCTGCGCGGGGTTTTCGTCGCGTTTCTCGTCACCGTCCTGTGCGGCCGGGCGGCCGAAACACCGCGCGTGTTCACGCTCGATCCCGCCCTGCTGCTCTCCGCCCGCGAACGGGCCGCGCGCGGCGATCCCTCGCTCCGGCCGGCGCTCGACGCGCTGCGCCACCAGGCCTCGGCCGCGCTTGCCGCCCCGCTCGCGCACGTAGCGCAAAAACCCCGCGAAGTCTGGGCCGCCTCGGGCGATCCGCGCGATTACGTCAGCTCGCCGCGCTTCGCCTGGCCGGACCCCGCCAAGCCGGAGGAGGGCGGAGCCTGGATAATCATCGATGGCAAACCCAACACCGAATCCGCGAAACTCTTCGACGGACCGCGCATCGCCGCCATGCAGCGCCACGTCGCCACCCTCTCCCTGGCCTGGTGGTTCCTGCGTGATCGCGCTTGCGCGGAGCGCGCCGTGGCGTGGCTGCGCACCTGGTTCCTCGATCCCGCCACGGGCATGAATCCCAACCTCGAATTCGCCCAAAGCATCCCCTTCAGCGGCAAGGGCAACCCGTGGGGCATAATCGACGCCAACGCGTTTCCCCGCGTGCTCGACAGCGTCGGCCTGCTCGCCGACTCCGGCCTCTGGACCGAGGCGGACGAGACCGCCCTGCGCGCGTGGTTCACCCGCTTCAACGCGTGGCTCTCGGAGAGCGAACTCGGCCGCAAGGAGGCGCTCGCCAAAAACAACCACGGCACGTTTTACGATCTGCTTCTCGCCACGGGCGCCAGCTACGCGGGCGACGACGCCCTGGCCCGCCGCGTTCTCGCGGCGGTCGGCCCCGTCCGCTACGATCGTCAGATTCAGGCCGACGGCTCCACGCCCGAGGAGCTGCGCCGGGTGGAGTCAGCGATGTATACCTGCTGGAACCTCACGGGCCTGCTCGACCTCGCCGTGCTGGCCGAAAAGCACGGGATGCATCTCTGGAAACATCCGGCCAACGCAGAGCCGGCCCTGCTCCGCGCCGGACATTACCTCGTTCCCTACGTCGCGGGGGAAAAGCCATGGACGCATGGCAAACAGGAGCTCAAACCCTGGAGTCCGCTCGCCTTTTTTTGGCGGGCCAGCCTGCGCTACGACGATCCGCGCATCGTCGGCGCGCTGGAGCGACACATCCTGACCGAGGCCAGGCGCGAACAATGGGAAGCGGATCCCATTAATCTGCTCTGGCCTCGCGCCGCGCGAACCGCACCCGCGATCAACGCTTCGGCGCCGGGCGATAGTGCCCGGTGACGAGCGTCACGCGGGGATGTTCGGGAATGCCGCGCTCCCCGTGCTGATACATCCAGTCCAGCTGCTCGATGGCCGCCGCTCCGATGCCGCGGGCGTCCTCCGCCATGCCTGCGTAGCGGGCCGTCTCACCCGGCGGCAGAGAGGTGCAGGCGAAACGCAGTTTCGCCCGATCGCGGGCGGGCACGAGTTCGCGCATCTCGTCCAGGTAAGGCTGGGCGTCGGCCACGATCGCGTCCGGCCGCACGCGCGCATACCATTCCTTGAACATCGCGCGGTCGACGGCCCATTCGTTGAAGACCAGCGGAGTCACGTCGGGGCAACCCTCCTCCAAGTTGTGCCAGACGGCAGCCGCCGCCACCCGGTGGCGCACGCGCACGTCCTGAGCGCGCACCGTGGCCAGGCCGATGCGCCGGGCGCCCTCCTTTTTCAGCTCAGAGCAGAGCGTGATCATGTTGCCGAACTGGTCGGGCAAAACCGAATGCACCTGCGGCGCCGTGATGGTGGCCGAGGTGGCGACCGCCGAGATCTCGCCCCACTCCAGCGCGGAGGACAAATCCAGGGGCTCCGCCATCGGCAGCAGCAGCACCGCCTCCACCCCGCGGCTGCGCAGCAGGCGCTTGAGTCGAGTCGGCTCCAGCCCGGTCTCGTCCAGCCAGAGCCGGTCGAGGAAAAAGCCCAGCCGGTCCGCGCGCGCCTTCGCGCCCTCGAGGATGTCCTCGGCGTAGCCGTGGCGCTTATGGGAGAACCGCAGGCAAAGCGCGCAGATAAGCGCGCCCTGCCGTTGCGCCGCGCCCGCCCGCAAATGCCGCATCAGGCGACCCACCATGGGGTCGGGCGTGTAGCCGTTTTTCTCCGCGATGGCGCGGATGCGGGCGCGCGTGCTCTCCGGAATGCTCGGATGGTTGCGGAGCGAGAGCGAGACGGTCATCGGACAGACGCCGGCGATCTTCGCCAGGCTGCGCATCGAGGGGCGGTTGCTGGGGGGACGGGCCATGGGGTTTGGCTATACTGTCCACCCAAGCCGCCGGTGCAAGCTCGCGCGCGCGATGTCTTGCTGGCATTCTTGCTCCGATTCCAGAGATGGCCGGCCCCAACATTCTCTTCATTTTAACGGACCAGCACCTGGCGACCACGCTCGGGTGCTACGGCTCGACGATCTGCCGCACGCCGAATCTCGACGCGCTCGCGCGCGACGGTCTGCTCTTCACCCGCGCCTACGCCGCCTGCCCCATCTGCACGCCCGCGCGCGCCTCCCTCCAAACCGGCCTGCTGCCCATCCACCATGGCATGCAGACCAACATCTACACCCGCGGCTGCCAGATCCACGAATTGCCCGACCATCCGACGCTCCTGCCCCGCCGGCTAGGCGCGCTCGGATACCGGGCCGGCTTCACCGGCAAATGGCACCTAGGCTTCGGTCCGGTCGCCGCGGAGCAGCCCGAGCACCGCCATCACATCGCCGCCTGTCCGGGCCTGGCGCGCGTCCCGCTCCATGGCTCCCTGCCCTCCAGCATCGGCTACGAGGGGGACGATTTCCCCGGCCACGGCGGGGTCGGGATAAACACGCCCCAATACCGCGCCTGGCTGGCCGCCCGCGGCAAGACGCTCGAGACGCGCGTCATCCACGACCGTTACCCCCACACCTACGAGGTCACTTCCGGCTCCGACACCACGGTCAACCATTTCCTCACCGAGCGCGCTCTCGCCCACGTCGGCGCCTACCTCGACGCCGGCGCGCCGTTTTATTACCAGCTAAATTACTGGGGACCC
>JAIXVY010000285.1 GCA_027482505.1 Opitutaceae bacterium
GTCGATATCAATGCGAACCTCGCCGCTCCACGGGTAGTCGGTCTTGATGGAAATGGACACGGGCCCCGTGGCGATTTCGGCCTGAATTTGAGCGTTGGCGTAGAGGTTGATCCAGACGTCGCTCGCCTCGGCCGCGGCGACGTAGCCTCCGAGCGAGGCGAGCAGGCGCATCAGATTTGGCGGGCAGCAGGCGCAGCCGAACCAGGGCGCCCGCCCGGCGTGGCCGTGGTTGTTTTTCGCGATGCCGTCGTATTGCAGCGTGTTGGGGTAGAAGAAGCGGTCGCCGGAAAGGGAAACGCCGGAAAGCGCTCCATTGTAGAGCGTGCGCTCGAAGACGTCCATGTAGCGCGCGCGTCCGGTGAGCAGAAACATGCGGTGGCTCCAGTAGAGAAAGGCGATGGCCGCGCAGGTCTCGTTGTAGCACTCGTGGGGCAGCTCGTAATCGTCGCCGTAAGCCTCGCCTTCGGGGCGGGCGCCGCAGCCGCCGGTGAGATGGAGTTTGCGGCCGGCAACGTTCTCCCAGAGCCCGGTGATCAATTCGACGTGCCGCGCGGAGCCGGTGGCGGCGGCGACATCGGCGATGCCGGAGTAGAGGTAGTTGGCGCGGACGGCGTGGCCGACGGCCTCGTGTTGTTGCAGGACGGGGAGGTGGTCCTGGTTGTAGGGTAGCCCTCCGGGTTTAATGCCGCGGCAATCGAGGAAAAAACGGGCGAGTTGTATCCAGCGCGCATCGCCGGTGAAGGCGTGGAGGCGGGCGAGCGCCATCTCGACAAGTGGGTGGCCAGGGCAAAGGGGCTTATGTTCGCCGCCAAATTCGCCGTGAAGATTCCCGGCTGCGCGCAGGCACACGTAGATCAGGCTGCGAGAGCCGGTGGCCAGTGCGTGGGCGACGCCAGCCTCGAGGAGGTGGCCGAGATTATAGGTCTCGTGGCTGTCGCGTTCCTGCACCCAGCGTGCGGAGCCGACCCAATCGTGGGCGGGCGAGTCCGGATGCATAGTGCGCCAGGTGTAAAGGTAGCCGTCGGGCTCCTGCGCGGCGGCGACCCGGGCGATCATGCCTTCGAGCTGCGCGACCAAGCCTGAATCGGGGGTTATGCCGAGGCAATAGGCGGCTCCCTCGATGCATTTGTAGACGTCGGTGTCGTCGAACGGAAACTCGGTGGGCGGTTTGCGCTGGAAGGTTTTATCGCCCGCGGATCGCCGCCGCAATGTCTCGGCGGCGAGATCGAAATTTCTCAGCCGAAGCGACTCCTCGCATTGGCGAAGCGCGAAGGGCAGGGTGACCTCGCGGTTTATCTCCTGACGCCGCCCGAGCAAGCCGCCGCGCAGTCGCACGCGAGTGAACGGCACGGGACGAATTGCGTTTGCTGTCGGCATGGCCGGGCGCGTCACGGGGCGGATCAATAGCAGCGGACCTCGTAGATCGACGCGGAGGGATCCCCGTTTGTTGCGGTGACGACCACGCGGAGGCGGCGCGTCGTCACGGGCATGGCGAGCTCGTGGCGCCGCAGGCGCTGGTAGTTGTTTTTCACCGACACGAGCACCGACCACCCGCTTTCGGTCTCGGCCTCGATGTGGTAGTCGCGCGGGCACTGGGCGTCGCGATAGAAGGGGGCGTAGGCGTGGTATTCGCGGATCAGGTGGCCCGGAAAAACCACTTGCACGCGGCGGATGCTCCGAGGGGTTTCCCATTCGAGCTGCAGCGCCTGGGGAAGGGGTTGCGCGGGGTCGGAGACCCACAGGTTGGTCTGGCGATGCGGGCGGGTGACGCCGGTGAGAACCTGCTCGGCGCCGAAGGGCCGCTGGGCGGGCGACACGCGGTAGGCGAGCGTGTGGCCGTTGCCGTAGCGGCGCATGCGGCCGGGCGAGATCGCATACATGGCCATGTGGCCGGGAATGATTTTTTGCGCGCAGTGCCAAAGCACGGACTTGTTGGGCAGCGCGTCGACACGGAGGAAGGCCCCGGGCCGGAGCGCGGCCGGAAGCGCGAGCGAGAGCGTCCAGCGAACCCAGTGCGGGCCGCCGGGAGGAACGACGATCTGGCCGGCGGCCAGGGGCGCTCCGGGCTCGCTGCGGTAATCCCAGATGTGGTCGGCCAGGTGCAGGGCGAGGTCGACGCGCTGGGGCTCGGCGGAGTCGTTGGAGAGGCAGAGTTCGATGAAATCGAGCTGACCGCCGGAGCTGCCGATGAGCTGGCCGCGGCGCGTTTCCAGGCGCTCGATCTTGTATTGCGGCTGATCCTTCCAGATCGCGAGGCCCTCGTGGAAGCCGGGCGTCTCGGGGGCTACGCCGTGAATGGAGGCGGTCGAGGTGGCGCTGGCCCGGGCGACGAGCGCGAGGTCGGAGGAGTCGTGGTTGGCTTGGTTGGGCAGGAAGCAGCCGTTCTCGAGCAGGCGCTGTTGAATTTCGCCGATGTCCTCGGAGGCGAGCTGGTCGAAAGTGCGTCCGCGGGTGGCGCCGAGGGCGGCGGCGATGCCGGCGGCCTCGCCCATGAGGGCGGTGGTGCCCATGACGCGCACGGTGCCGAGCGCGGCGTGGGTGACGGAGACGTTGCGCCCCGCCATCATGAGGTTGTCGCAATCCTTGGCCATGAGGATGCGGAGCGGCACGCCGTAGGGGCCGCAGTAGGACATGGCGGAGTAGTCGCTGAACGTGTCGTATTCGTTGTCATGGCCGCCCGCGGCCGCGGAGGGCTCCGAACTCTTGGCCAGCAGGCCGCCGGGGGTGTGGAGGTCTACGAACCAGCCTCCGAAGGCGATTTCGTCGGGGAAAACGGTTTTGTTGAGCACATCGTGCTCGGTCATGAGGTAGCGCCCCATGATGCGGCGGCTCTCGCGCTTGCCGGGCACCTGGCCGATCCAGTCGAGCGCGTAGTTGCGCACGAGGTCCATCGTCTTGGGGTCCTTGTTTTTCATCCAATCCCAGACGCCAAGGGCATGGCGGGTGAGCTCGTGACGGATGGTCTCGGCGTCGTAGATGGTGTGGTAGGGCACGCCTATCTCGATCCACCAGAATCCTCCGCGCTTGTCCTTGGGGAGACGGCCCTGCTTGTAGAAGTAGGACGCGTCCTCGTGTTTCACGGCCCATTCGGGAGGGGTGAAGGGCGCGGGGCGACCGGTGTCGCGCGCGAGGAAGTGGATGGAGTTGCCCATCGTGTCGGCGCTGGCCTTGAGCGGGGCGTGCGGCTCGCCGAACTCGTCGCGGCCCTCGGAGCCCATGCGCCAGGTGCAGCCGGCGGCGTCGGCCACGAGGCCGTCGCCGGTGCAGTCGATGAACGTCTTCGCCTCGAAACGCAGCTCGGTCTCCGCGTTCTGCACGACGCCGAGGACGGCGGCGATTTCGCGCGGGGAGCGCAGGTCCACGCCGCGCAGGTCGGTGTTGAGGAAAAGGGTGAGGCCGGGCGTGGTCTGGGCGATGTCGTAGAGGACCATGTCCCAAACGCTGTTGGTCCAGCCGTTTTCGTAGATCTCGGCGTGGTTGCGCGCGCGCTCCTCGATGAGGGCCTCGGAGAGGATGCCGGTCTCGCGGGCGTAGGCGTGGAAGGCCGCGGCGCCGTGCGGGGTGACGCCGACCTCCGAGGAACTGTTGCCGCCGAGGACGGGGCGATTGTGCACGAGGGCGGTCTTGGCGCCGTTGCGGGCGGAGGAAACGGCGGCGCAGAAGCCGGCGAGGCCTCCGCCGCAAACGACAACGTCGAAGCGATGGGTGATTTTTTTCACGAGAACCAAGGGGCGGACGGGAAGGATGCGGGGTCCTGTTTATAAGGAATTTGTCGGTTGTTTGCCAGACGGGTTTCCGGCTAAAAATTAAGATTATGCGTCACCTTAAAACTATTTCCCCCGAATTTCCGGGCGCCCGCGTGCTGGTGGCGGTGGAAACGGAGACGGGGTGGGGGCGGGCGATAGTTCGCGGCGTGCATCGCGAACTGCGCCGCCACCCGGGCTGGAGTCTTCGGGTAGAGCGGGGGGGCGTGTCCGCTTTGGGCGCGATCGGCGAATTTTGCGACGTGGGCGGGGTGATCGCGCGAGTGCACGATGGCGCATCGGCGTCGGTGCTAAAACAGAGCGGGCTGCCGGTGGTGAACGTGTCGGCGACCCGGGTGCCGGAGGCCAAGTTTCCCAGGGTGGCCAGCGATCCCGAGGCGGCCGCCTTGATGGCGGCGGAGTATTTTCGGCGCAGGGGTTACCGAAGTTTCGGCTATGTCAGTTTCCTGCGCGCGGACTACGTGCTGCGTCAGCGTCTGGCGTTCGCGAGGGCCCTGGGCGGCCATGGTTTTTGCTGCGCGCAGTTGGCGGTCGACCAGTGGGGCGCGTCGGCGTCCTCCACGTTTCGTCCCAGGCTCGCGACTTGGCTTCGCGAACTGCCGAAACCCGCGGCTATCTTCACCTGGAGCGGCGGCACCGAAATCCTGGACGCGTGTCGCGAGGCCTCCATCCCGGTTCCGGAGGAGATCGCGTTGTTGAGCGGCTCCGACGACGATCTGCTGTGCGAGGTGTGCGACGTGCCGATCTCCGCCGTGCGCCAGCCGGCGGAGGAAGTGGGCGCGCGGGCCATGGCGTTGCTCAGGGAATGGATGAATGAGGCGCGCAGGCCGCGCGCGGCGGAGTGGATCGCGCCGACGGAGATCATCACCAGACGGTCAACCGACACCCTTGCGGTGGAAGACGCCGTGGTTGCGCGGGCCACCCGCCTGGTGCGGGCGAAATTCGCCACGCCGATAGGCGTCGACGATCTGGCGATGGCCGCGGGTGTTTCCCGAAGGGTTTTGGAGCGCCGCTTCCATGCCGTGCTTGAGCAAAGTCCGGGCGGTTATTTGCGGGCGGAACGGCTGCAGGCCGCGCGGGTCATGCTCAAGTCAACCAGTCTTCCTGTTTTTCAGGTCGCCGAGGCCTGCGGGTTTCGTTCGCCCGAATATCTGGTGCAGGCGTTTCGCGCTGCCGAGGGGGTGTCTCCCACCGGCTTCAGGCGACAGGGGAGCCGATCCAAGGGATACGGCCGCATGAAGCGGTCGTGAAGGGCTTGGCCGGGACGGCGTCCGGGAAAACGGCGCCAGGGCTCCGGACTAGCCTGCGGTCGACGGCGCGGGCGAAGCCGGAGGGGCGGGCGGAGGCGTCTTGAGCGGCTGGGCCGGTTTTTTCGGGGCGAGGTCTTCCGGCGTGGCGGGGCGGGTGGAGTCGACGGGCCAGTCGTCGCTGCGGAAGGAGCGGGCGGGCAGGCCGGCGGCGTTGACGAGGTTGCCGCCGTGGCGTTCGTGCCAGCCGTAGCGGAGCGCGACGGGGGCGGGCACGGCGGCGGAGGAGACGAGGACGCGGCCGTCGCGGACCACGGCCTCGGCGGGCTTGAAGACGCGGTCTTCGCCGGCGAGGGAAAAGCCCTTGAGCGCGCCTCCGTCGCGGGCGGCGAGGCCTTCGCCAAACTCGAACGCGGCCGCGAGGGCGGGGCCGTTTTTCTCCAGGCCCGCGAAGCGGGGGCCGGAGGCGACGAGGTCGGCGCGGCCGTAGGTCTGGCGCAGGGCGACGAGGGCGAGGCGTTCGCCGACGACTTTTTTGTTGGTGGGGTGTATGTCGCCGAAGCGGGTGACGCTGTCGTTGATCACGGCCTGGCCGGTGCCGGGGATGGCGAGGGAGCGGTCCTGGGCCTCCCAGAAGAGGGGCAGGGCCTCGGGGGACATCGGATCGGGTTGTTTGCGGCGGGAGTAGTCGTAGGGCGCGAGCTGGACGTGGAGGAAGGGCGCGCCGGGCAGGGCCCAGGCGGCGCGCCAGCTCTCGACGAGGGCGCGCATTTTCTCGGCGTAGACGGGCGCGTCGTGGGTCATGAGGTTGGACTCGCCCTGATACCAGAGCCAGCCGCGGACGGTGTAGGGCACGAAGGGGGCGACCATGGAGGCGTAGAGATTGCCCACGCCCTGGCCCTGGTATTTTTCGCCGGCGGAGGCGGCGGCGGCCACGGGGGCGAGCATCGGGCGGCCGGCGAAGGCGTCCTTGGGCGTCCACGGTTCTATGCGGGTGCCGCCGACGCTGGAGTGGATGAGGCCGACGGGGACGCGCAACTCCTCCAGGAGGCGGCGGCCGAAGTAGTAGCCGGCGGCGGAGAAGTTCGAGCGTTCGACGGCTTCGGGAGTGCAGGGCAGCCAGCGGAGGGAGAGGTCGCCTGCGACGGGGCGGTTGTGGCGCGGCACCTGGAAGAGGCGGAGCAGCGGATGGCGGGCGGCGGCGATCTCGGTCTGGTGGTCGTCGCAGGGCTGCTGGCCGCTGCGGGCGCCGAGGGGTTTTTCCATGTTGGACTGGCCGGAGCAGAACCAGACCTCGCCGACGAGGACGTCGGAGAGGGTGAGCGTGTTGGAGCCGGAGACGACGAGCTCGCGGCCTTCGGCGCTGGCGGCGAAGGGGCCGAGCCGGACGGACCAGCGTCCGGAGGAATCGGCGACGGCGGAGCGGGTGTCGTCGGCGAAGCGGACGGTGACGGTCTCGCCGGCGGCGGCGGAGCCCCAGACGGCGACGGGCTGGTCGCGCTGGAGGACCATGTGGTCGGAGAAAAGGACGGGCAGGGCGACCTCGGCGCGGGCGAGGAGGGGCGCGACGGCGAGGAGGAGGGCGAGGAGGAGGCGGGGCGCGGGCATGGGAGGAGGGGAAAGGGCTCAGGGGACGAAGGCGGGGATGTCGGCGGCCTCGGCGGAGAAGGCGTCGGCGAAGGGCGAGCCGGGCAGGGCCTTGAGGCCGGCGACGGCGGCGCGGGCGTTGAAGAGGGCGCCCTCGGCCGAGGCGTGGAGGGCGTCGGCGAAGAGGGGGGCGACGCGGTCGGGCCCGAGTTTTTCGAGCTCGCGGGCGATGATCTCGTTGTGGTCGACGAAGACGACGCCGGCGGCCTCGGCGACGAGGCGGGACCATTCGCCGTAGTTGTTCGGGCGGGAGCGGACGACGCGGCCCTCCTTCCAGGCGTTGCGGGGGACGACGGAGAAGACGAGCGGGGTGGCGCCGGCGGCGCGGATGTCGTCGAGGTATTTGCGCATATACCAGCCGTAGCTGCGCACGACCTCGCGTTTGCCGGTGAGAATGTTGTCCACCTCGACGGATTCCTCGCCCACGCCGCGGATGGTGCCGCGGGCGCGGGTTTTGGCGTTGATGGGCGGGGCCTCGTTGACGGGGCTGGCGTCGTTGTGGCCGAACTGGACGACGACGGTGTCGCCGGGGCGGAGGGTGGCGAGGACGGCGGCCCAGCGGCCCTCGGTCTGGAAGGTGCGGCTGCTGCGTCCACCGATGGCCTGGTTGACGACGTTGATTTTTTTCGGGTCGAAGAAGCGGGCCAGCTCGTCGCCCCAGCCCTTCTGGCCGGGGGTGCCGACCTTCATGGTGGAGTCGCCGACGAGGTGGAGGGTGGGGAGGGCGGGGTCGGCCTTGCGGGCGAGTTTGAACTTGGCCGCGTCCTCGACGACGCGCTGGGCCTCGTCGGCTAGAAGGGCGGCGGGGAGCGCGACGCAGGCGAGGGCGAGGCGGAGCAGGGCGGGGAGTTTCATGGGAGAGGAAGGGCGGCCACGCGGTAGAAAACGCGGGAAAGTCCGGCGGGTATCGGATCGGTGAATACAAGGGGCCCGTTTACGCCGACGCGGAGGGGGCCGGCGGGGAGCCAGTCCGGGGTTTCGAGGGAGGAGGCGCGCTGGAGCTGGTAGGAGAAGTCGGCGGAGGCCTCGACGGCGAGGGTGAACTGGCCGCCTTCGCGCGAGAAGGAGGACACGCGCGGCGCGACGGGCGGGCGGGTGACCCGGATGGAGCCGGAGTTCAGCAGGCCGGCGGGGAGCTGTGCGAGGGTGTGGACGCGAAGGGTGCCGGTGTTGGAGAAGACGCCGGACACGGCGAGGGACGCGCCCTCCGGGAGGACGAGTTCGCCGGTGTTTTCCAGATCGCCGGAGACGGAGAGCGCGGAGGAGCCGTCCACGCGCAGGAGGCCCGCGTTGGCGACGTGGGCGTTTATGACGCCGCGGCCGGCGAGCGAGCCCTCGGCGGAGATCTCGACGGAGGCGACGTCGACGACGCCGCCGGCGAGGGCGAGGGTGGCGCCGTCGGCGACATCAAGGGTGGCGGTGTTGGCGGCGGAGCCGAGGGAGCCGGAGACGCGGAGGGTGCCGGCGGAGACGACGGTGGGGCCGGTGTAGGAGGAGGCGCCGGCGAGGGTGAGGACGCCGTCGCCGACCTTGGCGAGGGCGACGGGCGCGCCGGCGGCGTTCACGCCGTCGAGGATGGCGCCGGAGAAAGTGGCGTCGGTCCCGGCCGCGCCGATGGTGTAGGTGGTGGTTTGCGCGGAGTTGGAGGCGCCGCGAAGGATGGTGGAGGGGCCGCCGCGGAGGTTGCCGAGGGCGATGGCGGTCCAGGAGGAGCGGTTGAAGGCGGAGCCCGCGCCGGAGCCGAGGTCGAGGGTGAAGGGGCCGCCGGCGGTGGAGACGAAGCGGAAGGGCAGGGCGGTGGTTTGCTGGATGACGCCGGTGAAGGCGGACAGATCGCCGATGAAGTCGAACACGCCGGTGGTGATCTGCACGCGGAGGACGCCGGCGCCGGTGATGGCGGAGAGGCCGGCGAGGCCGCCGGCGCTGCCGCCGGCGACGGTGGCCTGGCCGGAGGGGATGGCGACGGGGTTGGCGGGTTTGACGGCGCCGATGTTCAAGGTGGCGCCGTCGGCCAAGGTGATGGGACCGGAGCCGGCGGCGAAGGCGGAGGAGAGGGTGAGCGCGCCGCCATTCACGAAGGTGCCGCCCTCGTAGGTGTTGCGGGTGGTGAAGGTGAGGGTGGGGGAGCCGGTGGCGGTGGCGTTTTGCGAGAGGGCGAGGGTGGAGCCGGAGAGGGAGACGAGGGTGGTGTTGGCGGGTATGCCGGAGCCGGTGACGACCATGCCGGGGGAGAGACCGGCCGCGCTGGCGACGGTGACGGCGGGGCTGCCCGAGGTGGTGGTGGCTGCGGAAGTGACGACGGCGGGCGAGAGGGTGAGGTTGGCGGAGCCGGATTTGACGAGGGAGGCGGGGCCGGTGATCGAGGCCCCGGCCAAAGTGTAGGCGCGGGTGGAGGCGGAAACGGCGAGGGAGCGCGGCGCGACGGGGACGGCGATGGAGACGGCGCCGGTGGCCGCGGTGTCGTCGAAGGTGACGGCGTCGAGGGGGCGGAAGCGTTCGGCGGAGGAGCCGGCGCGCCAGTTGAAGGCGGAGAGATCCCAGGTGCCGCCGGAGGGCGGAGCCCAGACGAGGTTGGCGGGCGTGCCGGAGACGACGAGCCGGAGCGAGCCGGGCGCGGAGGTGTCGAAGGCGACCGTCTGGCGTCCGCCGGTTTCGCCGCCCCAGGCGAGGTTGCCGGTCACGGCGAGCGAGGAGGCGCCGGAGAGGAGGGTGTAGACGCCTGGTTGGAGCGGGCCTTCGAGAAGCTCGGGCTCGATGGTGATGTTGCCATTGAGCGTGACGGGGCCGCCGGCGAGCTGGAGCAGGTCGCCGCCGGCCTCGGGGGTGGCGCGGAGGGCGAAGCGGAGCGTGCCTCCGGTGAGCGAGAGGCTGGAGCCAAGCGAGGCGGCGGCGGGGGCGGGGCCGGCGAAGTCGAACCTGCCGCCCTCGGCGACGACGACGGGACCCGCGATGGAGCCGGCGAGGGAGAGGGTGGCGCCGGAGGCCACGTTGACCGCGGTGGCGGCGAGGGAGCCGGTGACGCGGAGGGTGCCGGCGGAGACGGTGGTGGGGCCGCGGTAGGTGTTGACGCCGGAGAGGGTGAGCGCGCCGGGGCCGGTCTTGGCGAGGGCGACGAGGGCGCCGGTGGCGTTGGTGCCGTCGGAGATGACGCCGGCGAACTCGGCGTCGTCGCCCAGGGCGCCGACGGTGAAGGTGGTGGTCTGGGTGGAGCTGGAGGCGCCGCGGAGGGTGGTGCCGGGGCCGCCGCGGAGGTTGCCGAGGGCGATGGCGGCGAGGGAGGAGCGGTTGAAGGCGAGGGCGTGGGCGGAGCCGAGATCGAGGGCGAAGCCGGAGCCGCCGGCGCTGCCGTTGAAGCGAAGGGTGAAGTCCGAGACGACGGCGAGGGAGCCGGAGAAGCCGGTCAGGTCGCCGCCGAGGTCGAAGACGCCGGTGGTGATGTCGAGGGCCAGGTCGCCGGAGCCGAACACGCGTCCGATCCCGGCGAGGCCGGCGGCGCTGCCGCCCTCGATCGTGGCCGGGCCGGCGATCTCGATGGCGTTGGCGGGCCGGAGGGCGCCGAGGCGGAGGGTGGAGTTGCCGCCGACGCGGATGACGCCGGAGCCGGCCGAGCCGGCTTGGCCGAGGGCGAGGGCGCCGCCGGCGAGGTCGACGCCGCCGGAGAAGGTGTGGTTGCCCGAGAGGGTGAGGACGCCGGGGCCGGTCTTGGCGAGGGCCATGCCGCCGCCGAGCGAGCCGGAGCCGCCGAAGGTGTAGTTTCTGGAGCCCGACACCGAGACGAGGCCGGGGGTGAGGTTGCCGGAGAGGGTGATGGAAGTGGCGAGGCCGGTGTCGTCGAAGGCGACGTTGTCGCCCTGGACGTAGGGGGCGGGCGAGCCGGCCTTGGTGAAGTTCAAGGCGGAGAGATCCCAGGCGGCGGTGGCGCCGCGCCAGACGAGATCGGAGGGGAGGCCGGGGGTGACGAGGACGCCGACCGGGAAGCTCACGCTCTGGCCGGAGGCCGAGACGGTGCAGGTGAAGCGGGCGAGGCCCATGAAGCCGGGGACGGGGGTGAAGCGGGCGGTGCGGCCGTCGGCGAGCAGGGAGACGGTGCCGTTGACGGCGCCGGAGACGGAGAAGGCGGAGAGGTCGACGCGGCCGCCGGCGGCCGCGCGAAGGTCGAGATCGCCGGCGGTGTCGCGGGCGGCGAGCAGCGTGGGGCCGGAGAGCCATTCGAGGTATTCCTCGAGGTTGGTGTAGCCGTCGGCGTCGCGGTCGCCGTTGTTGTCGGGGGTGGCGACGGAGAGGCCGAGGGCGAGTTCCCAGTAGTCGGGGAGGCCGTCGTTGTCGCCGTCGACGGGGGGCGTGGCGGAGGCGAGGACGGGGTAGCCGCCGGCCTCGTCGGTGGAGTTCACGATGCGGCCGGTGCCGGCGACGACGCCGGCGACGACGCGGGCGTCGACGGCGTCGCGCCGCCAGGGGCGGGCGCCGCCGAGGACGAGGATGCGCTGGGCGGCGAGCGGGGCGGGGTCGGTGGCGACGGCGGCGGCGTGGAAGGAAGCGGCGGCCGAGGTGTAGGCGCCGCCGAGGATGCCCTGGCCGGGGTCGGAGCCGTCGAAGAGGCCGTCGAGATCGAGGTCGAGGCGGTTGCCGGATTGAAAGATGCGGGAGGTGGCGCTGCCGCCGCGGAAGCCGGTGTTGGTGGTGCCGTTGGCGCCCTTGAGGAGGTAGTTGCCGACGTAGTTTAGTTCGAGGCCCTCGGTGGAGTCTCCGCTGTAGCCGGCGGCGCCGCCCCAGTTGTAGACGAGGTTGTTCCGAAAATCCATGCGGAGGGTGGCGGGGTTGTAGCTGCCGAGGCGGGGGTTTCGGCTGCGGTGGTGGGCGTAGAGATTGTGGTGAAACGTCACGCGCGAGGAGATGTCGGGGCGGATGAGGGAGCCGAAGCCGTGGGGGCCCTTGGAGTGGATGGAGTCGTCGAGCGATTCGGTGATCTTGCTCCACTGGACGGTGACGTTGTCGGCGCGGTCGGTGACGGAGAGGGTCTCGTCGACGGACCAGGAGGCGGAGCAGTGGTCGACGATGGTGAAGACGCCGCCGAGGATGCCGATGGAGTCGTCCTCGACGCCGCGGGCGGTGCCGAGTCGGGAGCGGATGTGGCGGACGACGAGGTCGTTGGCCTGGAGGCGGAGGGAGAAGTCCCTGAAGGCGACGCCGTCGCCCGGGGCGGTCTGGCCGGCGATGGTGAGGCGGGGTTTGTTTACGCTGGTGCCGGGGATGTAGCCGGAGACCTTGAAGAGGATGGTGCGGGGGCCGGTGGCGGTGTCGATGCCGTGGCGGAAGGAGCCGGCGCCGGAGGAGTTGAGGTTGGTGACGTAGTAGACATCGCCGCCGCGGCCGCCGAGGGCGCGGGCGCCGTGGCCCTCGGCGGAGGGGAAGGCGCGGGGCGGGAGGACGGGGTTCCAGCCGCCGAGGACGGAGGAGAGGTTGCGCAGGGCGGAGGCCTCGGAGGCGGTGATCTGGCGGGAGGGGGCGAGGCGGGAGGCGGTGTTGACGAGGACTCCGGCCGGGGTGCGGCTCTGGAATTCCCAGAAGCGGAGGGCGGAGAGATCGGAGGAGGCGGTGGCGTTGTCGAGCTGCCAGCCGGCGGCGAGGTGCGCGCCGACGGTGGCGTTGACCACGGCGACGGAGGAGGCGGGCCAGCCGGCGGGGTCGATGCGGTTGAAGACGACGCCCGTCACGCCGGAGGCGGCGGTGAAGGCGCAGTCGAGGAAGACGGCGCCCCAGGAGCCGGCGGGGTTGCGCATCTGGCAGACGTAGCCGTTGCGCAGGGAGCGGATCTCGCAGCCTTGGAACACGGCCGAGCCGGAGCCCCAGACGAAATCGACGTCGCCCTCGACGAGGGTGTCGTGGAGGTAGGCGGTGGCGCCGGTGCGGATCTGGAACGTGTCCTGGTAGCTGCGCAGATCGCAGGAGGAGACGACGACGCGCGGGGCGCCGGCGACGAGGGCCTCGGCCTGGGAGCCGCCGGCCGGGGTGGTGTTGAGGATGGTCAGGTTGTCCAGCCAGAGATCGGAGCCGCCGGCGACGAAGACGGAGCGGAGGGTGGAGCTGTTGTTGACGTTGTTGTTGTTTGGATACGAGAGGACGACGCCCCGGCGATTCTGGCCGCGCAGGTGGAGCAGGTTTTTGCCGGTGGTGTTGACGAGCTCGCGGTAGGCGCCGTCGCGGATGTCGATGATGCGGCGGACGGTGTTGTTGGCCGGGACCCAGTCGATGGCGCCCTGGATGGTGGCGAAGTTTCCGGTGCCGTCGGCGGCGAC
>JAIXVY010000143.1 GCA_027482505.1 Opitutaceae bacterium
CCAGCGCGGACTGTAGAAACGGAGAAGATGAGGCTGAAAAGCGGGACGAAAGCGAAGGCGCCGAGGGGGCGATTCATGGTGGTTTGATCGGGGATGTGGGTGTGAATCAGGAAAGGAGGTTGGTGAGTCTCCGCAGACATATTATAGAATAACCGCGGTTACCTTTTCTTAACTAGCTGCCAAAAGTAGCAGGCGGAGTTCGTGGCTCAGGCGGGTTTGAGGCTTCGTTTGGAGCAGGACAGTCCACCGCGTTCCAACATGCCATGCGGTCTCTGTGCGGAGCATCCTACCCGTTTTGGCAGCTAGTCGTTTTGAGCTGCGTGGCTTAAGAATACGGGTTCGGGCAAACATAACACCCCTCCGGTTTTGCTCTGCCTTTTCCGCCCGTTTCACCGATTCGCCCTGCTCCCCTAAGAACTCAGTTTTGCCCCGAAGCCGCTCTTCCCAATTCGTTCGTCTCAGCGATGGCTTTGTGAAAATGCGACCCGGGCGCACGTGACTATTCTCTACCTCCATACATGCACGCCTCCCGCCATCTCCATGCCCTGCCCATCCTCTTGCTCGCGGCCTCAAGTGCTCAGGCTGGCAACGTGGTATTGAACAACAGCGCCTTGACCACGAATGCGATTTCCACGGTCTACACCGACGTCTCTCCGTCCGATTTAACCAGCGTTACCAAAACGGGCCAAGGCTACGTCGCCCTAACCAGCACCACCAGCAATTATAGCGGTGGATTTTTCATCAATGCCGGCGGCGTCCGAATCGGCGACTCGGCCAATGCCGCCGCTCTGGGGTCGGGCACGATAACGATTGGCACCAGCCTTGGCGCTCCTGGGGCTAACGCCGTCTTAAATCTTCGCGACGGCAACACCGGCTATACCCTACCCAACAACATCGTGCTCGGTTCCGACGCCGCCACGCTCACCATCGGCGCTCGCGGCACAGGAGTCTACCGCATCAGCGGCACGATCACCGGGACCAACGACCTTCGGGTCGCGCCGGCCAACGCGAGCGCGACAACGGCTGGCGGAATCAACGTGGTTTTCGAGGGCGCGGTAAATATCGCGGGCTACATCATTAACCGGTCTGAGATGCTGCAGACGGATACAACTGGCATATCGGTGCAGTCTAATCTCGCCACCACCAGTATCGCCTCCTTCCGCGGCGGCATCGGCTCCAACGTAAAGGGGCTGGTCCAGGAAAACTCCAACGCCGCCTCGGCACTCACTGTTACGCGTGATGGCACAAATGCGACCGGTGACATCATAACGATCGGCGCGTCAGGCTTCATCGCGCGCAATAGTGGCGGCGGTGCCATGGACCTCAACTCCGGCACTGGCGGAACCGGAGACTTCATTCTTCAAAATAACAGCAGCAACGGCAGCACCGGGCTGCAAATCCGGACCAACAACGTCGTCCACACCGGCAAGGTCATCAACAGTGGCACCGGCACCGGCGCGGTATCCATCTCCGCCTTACTCGGCCAGGGTGTTACTGAAATCGTTCAGGCCAGCGCCACTTCCCCTTTAAACATCTCCGGTAACGTCAACGTCGGTCTTTCCACCAAGGTCATCCGCAATACGGGCGGAGCGGCCCTGAATCTCACCTCCACCGCGGTCGGCAACGGCAACGGCGTGCTCGTCTTTGCGAACGACACCACCGTGGACGGAGCCATCACCGTTTCGGGCACAGGCACCATTCGTCCCGGATCGGGTTTGGAAAATTCCGGTGCGGGAACTGGCAATGTGGTGCTCGGGACCAGCATCGTGGATGGAGCAACGACGGGCACGGCCGCCACTCTGACTCAAAAAAGCGCCGGCTCGGCGCTTCTGCTCACCGCCGTCAACACCTACACCGGCAACACGACCATCACCGCGGGATCGCTAGTCCTTTCTGGGAATGGCACGCTCGGAGCCGGTTCACTGGTGGTATCGGGTGGTAGCGTAAACCTTGGAGGCAAGAGCATCACCAACACGCTCGGTGCCATCACCGGAGGAGGCAGCATAGTCAATGGCACCATCACCAACAATGGCGGGATCTATGACGTGCAGAGCGGTTCGATCGGCGCGGTCCTGGCTGGAGGCAACGGGCTCGTCAAAACCACCGCCGAAACTGTTACGCTCTTGGCGGCAAACACCTACACCGGCAGCACGATTGTATCCGCCGGCACTCTGCGCCTAGGTGAATCCAGCGCCGTCGCATCGTTTCTGCCTGACGAGGGGGACCTGTCCATCTCCAGCGGAGCGACGCTGAACCTGAACTTTGCAGATAACTCCGTTCAAGAGACCATTCGTGCGCTCTACATAAACGGCGTGCTTCAAAGCGCGGGAACCTACGACGCTACCCACTCATCTGGCGTCATCACGGGCAGGGGAAAGCTCGTGGTCGCCACGGGCGCTGGTGCAGATCCCTACGGCGCCTGGGCTACTTCATTCTTTCTGAACGGCACCGACTCGTTGGAAACATCCGATCCCGACGGCGACGGCATTTCTAACCTTCTTGAGTATGCCACCGGCTCCTCGCCCTTGGAATCGTCCGCCTCGCCCGCTGCCGTGGCCGCCGCGGGCGGAGTGCTGACTCTGACCTACAACCGAATAGCTGACCCTGCTTTGATCTACACGGTAGAGGTCTCGGAGGATCTTGCCGGAGCGTGGGCCCCCTTAATGGTGGCCGGCAATCCAAGCACCGGCGCCGCCAATGTGTCCGGAACCGTGGTTGTCCAAGACTCTGTGGCTCTCAACACGGTCGCGAAGCGTTTCCTGCGCCTGAAGGTCTCTCGCTGACGCGAAAAGGGCAGGGTGCTGCCAAGCAACGGTTACCCTTAGATCATCGTCCTTCTGAAATGGGTTTTCTCCATCCCCGCGTAGGCGTGATAGCCGTGTGCTTATAACCGTCGGACTGCCGTATATTCTCTGCATCTATACTGTTGTCATTGGGTGACTGCCATCCCCCTCAAATCCTACTCTTTTTGGCAGCTAGGCGGATTTTAACGGCGAGCCTATAGTCTCGACACATTTGAGGCGACTGTATGCCCGAGCCCCGTTGGCCCCGTCGCTCCTAGTTCTGATTCTCCATGCCCTCTTTAGCGCCTGCGCATCCCGCTCTCGCCGTAGCCAAGCCCTTTATTCTTTCCGTTTAAAACCCGGAGTCAGCCTAAGCGCTCGCAAATCGAGCAGCTAACGCGGCTCCGGATCAATTTTCCTCACCCCCTGTTACCACATCTTCCAATTCAAAAAGCCCACCCCATGATGAAAGCCTACCGTCTCCGCACCGCCTTACCCCTTGCTTTGCTCGCGCCTCTTTCCGCCTGGGGCCAAACAGCTACCAACTCTATAAATAATACTCTGAGAACGGTGACGCTGGACAACCCGTTTGCGCCGAATTCCGCGAATTCGACCACCAATCAAGTTTACTCCACTGCCATCGTCGACAATCAGAACTCCACCACCGGTGCTTGGTCGGTGATCAAGACGGGGATCGGATCATTTGCTCTTACTTCATCTTCGAGCAATTACAGCGGCGGCATCGAAA
>JAIXVY010000361.1 GCA_027482505.1 Opitutaceae bacterium
CCGCGCTGGCGCTGGAGGGCACGATCGACCGGCTGGTCGACGGCCGCTTCAGCTCGGGCTTCTGGATCGGGCAACAAACGCTGCCGGCGGCGAACCGCTTGCCCGGGTTTTACGACATCGAGGCGGCGCGCGCGTCGCCGGCGCGGTTTCACGCGTGGCGCGCAAGGCACCGGCCGGACGTCATCTTCACGCTGCACACGGTGGTGAGGGAATGGCTCGCGCAGGCCGGCGTGCAAACGCCCGGTGACGTCGGCCTCATCCAGCTCGAGCGGCGCCGCGGCTGCGCGGACTGGGCGGGCATGGAGCAGCACAACGACCTCACCGGCGAGGCGGCGATCGACCTGCTCATTTCCCTTCTCCACAACGCCGAGGTCGGCCCGCCTCCGCTGCCGCGCGCCACCTTGATCGCGGGAACGTGGGTCGACGGCGCGACCGCGCACGAGGCAGCCGCCCAGCCACCCGAGACGGCTTAGCCGAGGACCGCGAGCGCGCGGCGCAGGGCGGGACGGATTTTCTTGGCGAGCGCGGGATTCGCGTAGCCCACCCACGCGACGGGCGAGGTCGTGTCGAGCGGCGCGCGAAGCGACTTGCCGTCGGGCGCCTCCACTACTCCGCCCGCAGCCTCCAAAAGGAGGGCGGTGCAAATATCGTAGGGATGGCAGCAGAGCGCGTCGGGCATGCCGGCACGCGGCAGCAAAAGCGGGCGCAGATCGCCGATCATGCGGTCGTGGCCCACGAGCAATTCGTAGAGCTGTCCGCCGGTGGAAAGATACTGGTCGTCAAAGACGCGCGCGCCGCCGTCCTTGCCGTGCAGGCCGAGCTCGCGCCAGAGCGCCTCCTCGAGGCCGGCCGCGAGCGCCTTGCCCTCGGGGAAAAATTTCACGAGCGAGGCGAAGCCATGGTCGCAGTCGCGCGCGGCGCTTGGCCGCGGGGTCCATTTCTTCACGGAGCCGGTGCGCAGGTCTCGACGCGTGGCGCGCAGCGGCCCGCCGCGCACGGCGCTAAACTGGTCGGCCGCGCCGGCCTTGGCGGTGGGCAGCTCGGTCATCGCGGCCACCACGATGTCGCGCAGGTTGGTCCGGGCACCGCGCTGCGGAGCGAGCCCGGCCAGCGACCACGCGGGACGCTTGTCATACATGATGCAGCGGGTGCCGTCGATCGGATCGAGGATGAGCTTCCACTCCGTGCGCGCCACCGGCGTGCGCCGGGGAAAAGTCGTCTCGGCCTCCAGCCCCTCCATCACCAACTCCACCGGCCACGCCCGCGGCCAATGCTGCTCCATCCAGCCGAGGATCGCGGCCTCCGAGAGCTTATCCACATGGAAGATCGTGTCCTCGGCGGTGATCGCGGCCACCCGGGCAAACTTGCTTCCCTCGCGCGCCCGGGCGGAGACAAGCGTCGCCTGGATCGTGTCTTGCAACGCGCAAAGCAGCCGGCGCGCGCGCTCGAGTGAGCTTGGGTTCATGCCTCACTCCAGCGGCCGGACGGCTTTGGCCGCGATAGCAAAAACCAGTCAAAAAGCGTCGGGAACCGCCATCGGGATGCATTCCCCTCGCGAAGGGGCCGTAATTGTAAAAAGTAGCCGCACTCCCAGCTTATGGCCCGCAGGCTCGCTTTCATTAACTACAAAGGCGGTGTCGGAAAAACTTCGTTGATCGTCAACACGGCCGCCTGCCTGGCCCGCATGGGGCACCGGGTGTTGCTCTGCGACTTCGACACGCAATCCAACGCCTCCATCTGGCTGCTTCGCCTGGAGCGGTGGAACCCCATCAACGCCACCGGCGAGGGCGCGCTCTACTCTCTCTTCGACCCGGGACAGCGACGCCTGCGCGACCTGATCGTTCGCGACGTGGTCCTCGACCGGGCCGGCGGCCATCCCCTGCCCGGCCTCGATCTTCTGCCGACCACCTTCAACCTCGTCGACCTAGAGAGCGAATACGCCGGAGACCCGCGCCGGCCGGCCTATGTGATTTTCCAGGAGCAGTTGGCCGAGGTCGAGGCGGACTACGACTTCATCCTTTTCGACTGCCCGCCCAACATTCTGCGCGCCTCCCAGTGCGGGATTTTCTCCGCCAACGAGATCTATGTGCCGGCCAATCCGGACGCTCTGTCGCTGATCGGCTTCACCTTGCTGGTGGAAAAGCTGGCCCGCTTTCACCAGCTCTCGGCCGGATTTCGCCGCGCCGCGATGGGCCCCGCCGCGCAGGTCCACGGAATCATTTTCAACGCCATCAAAACCGGCGTGGACATCGAGGTGCCGCGCATGCGCATGCAACTTCGCCTGAACCAATTCAAGGCCGCCCGCCGCACCGCCCGCGAGGCGCGCATCTTCGAGTCCTTCGTGCGCGACGCCATGGTCGTGCGCCGCGCCGTCGCTCTGGGCCTGCCGGTCAACCTGCTGGGCCAGGAGGCGGACGGCGACAATGTCGTGCGCGACTACGAGCGCGTCGCCGAAGAACTGCTCCGCCTCGCCCCTGTCGCAGTCTAACCCCGCTACCCCGATGGCCACCCTCACCGCCAACGCCGACGCCGCCGCCTGGGACAAGGCCCGGCACGCCTTCTCCAGATCCATCCTCGTCGACACGCCCGTCGCGAGCCTGGCCGCCGACCTCGACGTGCCGCCGTGGCCGGTGAAATCCCCGGACGAGACGCCGGCGTCCTACATCTACCTGCCCTACGAACAGGCGGTGGCCGCCCTCTCCGCCCGCGGTCTGTCGCCCGCCCAACTGGGGCAACTGATCGCCATCCTGAACGAGACCGCGGCCTTCGACGAACCCTTCGGCGACATGACCGACCTGTCGGCCCTCGCCGCGGGAGGGGGCGACGCCGGCTCTCCCCTGCGGAAAAACCTCTCCGCGCTCGGACTGCCGCCTGAATTCCCGCTCCATTTTTCCGCTCTTTCTGAGGGAACGCTGGAACTCTGCCGTCTCGAAAAAGCGGATACGCTGGGCGCTTTCGTCGATTTCGCGGGCCGCGTCTCGCAGGCGGTCATCGTGGGCGGCGACTTCCGCGAGCTGCTCAACGCGATCGCGCACCGCGACGAGCAAACCCTCGCCCGCCTGCTGCCCTTCCGCCCCGGCGCGCGCGGCCTGCATCTGATCGAGGGCCTCGCGCTGGAGGCGGCGCGGCTGGACCCCGCCGCGCGCGCGGCCGTGGAGGCCGATGCCCTCGCCGCGCCGGCGGCGACCCGCGCCCGCGTAGCCCGGATGGCGGCCTGGTTTCCCGAGCAGCTGGACGCCCTGCGCGCGGAGTCGGCGGCGGGCGCTCCGCCCGCCATGCTGGTCGCCTCGCTGGGCGACGCCGCGCTGCGGCCCGCGACGGCCGGCCTGCTCCAGCCCCACCTGCCGCCGCCCCCCGCGCCGCCCAAGCCGCGCCCCTTCTGGCGCCGTTTGCTAGGCCTAGGTTAAACGCCCCCTCCCCGCCTCGCCATGCCCGACTCGCCTCCGCTTCCGCCGACACGATCCGGCGCGCCCGCGCCGGGCGGCGGTTTGCCGCCCCCGCGCAGGCCGCAGCCGCTCAGTCTCCCTCGCCGCCCATCCACGGGCGCGGTCAGCCCGCCGACCGGCGGCCTAATCTCCCTCGCCTACGCCGACGTCTCGCCCGAGGTGCAGCGCCGCGTCGAGGAACGCATCAACAGCCGCTCGCCCTTCGCCTCAGCCTCGCCCTTTCCCTCCGCCGCCGCGGCCGCGGCCGAGCGCGCCCGTCTGGGCGAGCTGGAGCGCTCCCTTCGCCTGCGCGAGCAGGAGGCGGACGCGCGCGAGCGGGCGCTGGAAGATCTGCAGGCCAGGCTGATGGAGCGCGAAAGAGAGATCGCCGAGCTCGAGAATCTCCTCCGCGCCCGGGAGCGCGTGCTCATGGCCCAGCGGCGCGCGCCCACCACCGCCCCCTTTGTCGCCAGCGAGGAGGAAAAGGCCGCGCTGGAAAAACTCCGCGCCGAACTCGACGCCCAGGAGACGTCGCTCCAGGAGGCGCGCGAGGCGCTCAAGGAGCGGGAGCGTTTCGTCGAACAGTCGGAAAGCACCCTGCTCGACAAGGTCGCCGCGCAACAGGAGCAGGAATCGGCCCTGGAACAGCGCGAGGAAAACCTGCTCAACGCCGAGGCCGACCTGCGGCGTCGCCTGGCGGCGGTGGATCCCGCCGTGGCCGCCGAGCTGGATGCGGAGCGGTTGCGCCCCCGGGACGAGTTCAAGGAGTGATCCCACCCACAATTCGATTGCGCCAAAAACCCAGGCAAGGTTCCGCGTGCCTTCCTTACGGCCGGTGAAGGCGGCTAATTTTCTTTCGCCTAAGACGGGGCATTTCGCCAAGTTGCGCGCGCATGTCCCAGCCCCACCCCAACACCGACAAAAAAACCCTCTGGAAAGTCATCTCCGCCTCCTCGGCCGGAACCCTCATCGAGTGGTATGACTTTTTCGTCTACGGCGCCCTGGCCACCATCATCGCGGGCCACTTCTTCCCGAAGGACAACCCCACCGCGGCGCTGCTGCTGACGCTGGCCACCTTCGCGACCGGCTTCGTCGTCCGGCCTTTCGGAGCCATCGTCTTCGGCCACATCGGCGATCTGGTCGGCCGCAAATACACCTTCCTCCTCACGCTGCTTCTCATGGGCGGCGCGACCTTCGCCATCGGCCTTCTGCCCGACTACGAGAAAATCGGCATCGCGGCGCCCATCGCCCTGGTTCTGCTCCGCCTCGTGCAAGGCCTCGCGCTCGGAGGCGAATACGGGGGAGCCGCGACCTACGTCGCCGAGCACACGCCCAAGAACCACCGCGGCTTCTACACCAGCTTCATCCAGATCACGGCGACCGGCGGCCTGCTCCTAGCCATCGTGGTCATCCTGCTCGTCCGCGAGACCGTGGGCGTGGACAAATTCAACGAGTGGGGCTGGCGCCTGCCCTTCCTTCTCTCGATCCTGCTCGTAGGCCTTTCCTACTATATCCGCATAAAGATGGAGGAGTCCCCGCTCTTCGCGAAGGCCAAGGCGGCCGGCAAGCTCGCCAAAAATCCGATCAAGGAGAGTTTCCTCAATCCCGAGAACCGGCGCCTCGTCCTCATCGCCCTCTTCGGAGCCACCGCCGGCCAGGGCGTCGTCTGGTATACCGGCCAGTTCTACGCCATGTATTTTCTGCAGACCGTGCAAAAGGTCCCCTACGAGACCGCGCTCGGCCTCATCGCCGTCGCGCTTCTCCTTGGCACGCCCGCTTTCGTGCTTTTCGGCAGCTTGTCCGACAAGATCGGCCGCAAGCCCGTGATCCTCGGAGGCATGCTCCTCGCCGCCCTCCTCTATCTGCCCGTCTTCGCCGGCCTCCAGCACTTCTCCAATCCACTCAACCCGGTCATGATCGTGGCCCTGCTCCTCGTCCTCGTGATGCTCGTGGCCATGACCTACGGCCCCATCGCCGCCTACCTGGTCGAGATTTTCCCCACCCACATCCGCTACACCTCGATGTCCCTGCCCTACCACGTCGGCAACGGCATCTTCGGCGGCCTCACCCCCCTGATCGCGACCAGCCTGGTGGCCAAGTTTGGCAACCCCTACGCGGGTCTCGCCTACCCGATCACGATCGCGCTCATCACCACCGCGGTCGGGGCGAAATACCTCAAGGAGAGCCGGCACGCCGACATGGAGTAGCCGCCTCTCGCCGACTTGCCCGCGCCGCCTTCCTCCCGGAGGCGGCGTTTTTGCGCCCCGGCGCTACTGCGCGTAGGTGATGGTCCGGCCTCCCGCTATGCCCGAAGCGGTGATCGGCGCGCCTTGGATCAGTGCGGAGGGATAAACCTC
>JAIXVY010000330.1 GCA_027482505.1 Opitutaceae bacterium
CGACATTTTCCTGGCTGTAAACCATGCGCCATCTCGCCGCTCTATTTTTGCTTTCGCTTTGGATTCTTTCTTCCGGCAGAGCCGCGCTAGGCGCGCCGCCCGCCATCGCAGGCGCGGACTCGCGCCTGACCTCCTACTGGGAAGACGCCGCGCAAAAGGAGGTCTTCGTCGTGGCCGGAGACCGCTACGAAGCGCGCCTGGCCACCCACCCCGCGCGTCTGCTCAGCCTGCGGGCGGAGGGACGCGAACTATTGGCCACGGAAGGGGCCATCCCCTGGATCGAGTTGTCCGATGGCTCGCGCCTAGCGCCCGCGCCGCGCGATTTCCTCCCAAACTGGGAAGTTCACACCGGTCAAAAGTCCGCGCCGGCGCGCTCTTCCGCCGCGCGGATGAACGTCTGGCGCGCATCCCCCGTCTACTGGGAGATTCATCTGCGCGACATACCTTTCACACCCGTCGAACCCGCCTCGGCCGCGCCTTTGCGCGTCCATCTCGTGCTCCATGCGCATCCCGACCGTCTTCATCTCGAATTTCGCGCAGAGCCGGCCGGCGGCCAAGGCAGACCCGTTCGCCTCGGGTGGGCATTTCCCGGAGCCGACGTCACCGAAGCAGCGATGCCGGGCTCGCGCGGCGCGCTTCGATTTGGCGAATCCGGCGCCTGGCTGCTTCCGCCGGGCGGAACCTCGAACGCGCATGAGATCAGCGCGCCCGCCGCGGCGCCGTGGTTTGTTTTCCGTCCCGCGGGCGCCGAGACAAAGGTGGAAACGCTTTTCGAGGAGGAACTGAATCCGCTGCCGGCCTCCGCCTTCTCCGCCGACCGAGGCGCATGGACCGGCTACGATCCCGCCTCGGGCCTCTATCGGCTGGAACTGCAAGCGCGCCGGCCGGCGTTCACCTTTGACGCGGCGCACAAGAACCCGGGACGCCGCATGGAAACATCCCTGAAAGCACCCGCCTCGGCGCAACCGCGCAAACTCACCATCCTGGCCGCCACGGGCATGGGCAACCTGCCCGCCGCGGTGCTGACCGATCCGCACGGTTTTCCGCGCCCCGTGCCCGCCTTTGTCGCAAAAAATTTCGCCGGCGAAAACGAGGAGCCGGACGACACCGCCTTCGGAGACATCTTGTTTCCCCTCGCGATCGGCCCGGGAGAGCAGCGCGAGCATCGGCTCATCGCGCTCTTCCAGACCTGGGGCGACCACGCGCTGAAGCAGGTTTCCTCGATCCGCTTCTTCAATATCTACTGGCACCTCTCCACCGGCCTCAGCGAGACGACCTGCTTCACGCACGCGTGGATGCACATCCGCGACGCGCTGGTGAGCGTGCCGGATTACCGCCCCTATTCCGGACCCTTTCTCCAGGGCCAGCCTCAGCACGACTGCTTTTCGTGGCCGGGCTTTCTTCACTACGAAACGGAGGCGGGCCCGGTCCGGCCCATGTATCGCGGCACGGACTTCCACTCCATCGCGCCCAACCTTGCCCATTTCACGATGCGCTTCCGCACCAGCGACGACGCCGCCCGCCTGGCCGTCGAGGCGATGGAGATCCCGCATACCGACGAGATGCGGACTTTCCTGCGTCTCCGCTACGACTGGGACAAACCGGCCGCCATCGTCGGTGACGCCCGACGCTCGTTCCGCTGGCTCCAGACCTTTGAAAAAAATCGCCCTCGCGAATTGCTCTGGTTGCCCGCCGCCGGCCCCGGCCGCGTCTTGGCTGTGCCGGAGACTCCGGAGCTAGGCGGTGCTCCGCTGCTGCTCGCGGAGCCCCTGGCCTCCTCGGCGCCCTACGCCGGGGTGCACGAACAGCGCGACAACTTCTCGTCCCTCATGCTCGTCACGCGGTTGGCCGGAAGCCTCGGCGGACGGTCGGTGGAACGCGCGCATCTCACCGCCGAGTTTGATGCGCGCCAGGGTCACTATGCCTTCGTCTCCGATCGTCCGGAGCTGCGGCTGGAGCCGGGAGACTGGCTTGAAGCCGACGTTCTTCTCATGCCGCACGGCGAGGTTACCCAGGCGCTTCATAAGCCAGAGCGCGAACGTGCCCATTGGGCCCTGCGACCGCCGCGGGTCGCCTCCGTTGCGATTGGAGAAAAGGTCGCCGATTTCCCCGCCACGGTGCGCGCCCGGCAGGATGTCGCCCGCTTCACGGTGACGGGAGGGCTCGATTCCATTCCCGTCGTGGCCGAGGGCTATTCCGCGTCCGGCGTGCCGCTGCTTTGGAAAGGCGACGTCTGGCAAAATCCGCAGCGCCACGGCGGCGACGGTTACCAGGTGGATCGGGACCCTCGGGATGGCACGTTCCGCTTCACCTTCGTGTATCCGATCCGACGCGCGGAGGAGCACGCCTTCACGGTCTCGTTGCTAAAAGTCTCCGCCGGAGCGGCGGTCGCTCGTCTTGAAGACGAAAATGGCCTGCCGGTCGCCGTTTTTGATCGCGCCGCCGGCTACTCCATCACCGCGCCTCAACTCTTCGTGCCCGGGGAAAACCGTGTTTCGGCGAACTCCGATTTGGTGCGCGCCTCGGGTCGCGCGCGAGAGTTGCGCGCCGCGCCGCTGCGTTTTTCCGCGCAAGGCGAGACCGAAACCCGCTTGGACATCGCGGCCGCCGGCGAAGGGCGGGTCGAACTGAAATGGCAGGGGCCGGGCGGGCGCCTGCTCGTCGCCCACCGTGTGCCCGGCCGTTCCTACGCGGTCGCCATGGAGGGCTCGCCGGACTCGACCCGCGTCGCCCGCGGCGACGAGTTTACGCTGGAGCTGCCGGCCGCGCCAAAACCCCGACGCCTCAGCATAATCGCCCTCCGCTGAATCGAACCGGCGTGCTCAGGCGGGGCCCTCCGTATTCCCAGGTCGACCGGCGCGGCCTCCGCATAGGAGTCCATAAGCTCCGCCCATCCGCGATTCAGATCGGCCCGCGGAGGTTTTGCGTGATCGCGACCGCGCGCACGCTGCCGTCGAAAAAGCCGGTGACGCGTTTGGTTTTGAAATACGGCGAGCGCAGCGAGGCGTTCACGTCGTTGTCCGTGATGTCGCTCACCTGATCAAGGTCCTGATCCGCCTGCGTGATCCACCAAACCCGCGACATCGGCAGCAAGGCCGAGACCTGGCCGTAGCGCATGGGCGCGGCGCCGTTGGGCACGCCGCCCGCCCCGCCCACAGCCCCTTGGTTGCCAAACGGCTCCAGCGTGGCGGCGGGAAGCGCAGGATGGTAGGCGCGTTTAAGACGCGTGTTCAGCGCAAATATCACGGCCCAGTTTCGCGAGGTGGGCGAATCCATGTTGATGGACGATTCCCCGCGCATGCGCTCCTCCCAGGCGGGATCGCGAAACATCGGGATGTCGACAGGGCCGCTCGCGTCCGACCGCACTCCTCCGTAGGCGCCGAGGTAGTAGCCGAGCCGGCAACGGCGGTCGGAATATCCTCCCCCGCCCTGGGGATTCCGCTCGAACTGGTAGTTCACGGAGTTGATCAGCCCGACCGAACCGCCGGGGCCAGAGCTTCCGGGCAGGCGATCGCGGTTGTCCGCCACATAGGCCAGCAAAGCCTGCCCGGCCTGGCGTAGATTCGAGGTCGTGGTGGAAACGCGCGCCATCTCGCGCACCTTGCCGACGGTGGGAATCAATATCGCCGCCATCACGCCTATGATGGCGATGACGGTGAGCAGTTCGATCAGCGTGAATGCGCGGCCGGCGGATCGACCGGGGCGTGTCGAGGATCCGTTCATTTGGGGTGGCACGCAGCTCAGCGGTTTTGCGCCTCCGATAAACGCCCATTGTTCATATACCGTATATCTGCGGAGACCTTCTCGACACCGTCGTCTCGCCTAGCCTGCCGCGTCACCGATGCCCCGCTCTGCCGACCAGGTTTCCCTCGCTTCGCCCGAATCAATACTCGCGCCGCCGCTGCCGCGCTGGCGCGGCTTCAACCTTTGCGAAATGTTCGTGCAACCCGACGATCCGCGCTGGCGCGACATGACGCCCGCCGGCCGCGGCCGCTTCGTCCCGGACCACTTCGCCTGGATCGCGGACTGGGGCTTCAACTTTGTCCGCCTGCCGCTGAGCTACCGTTATTGGGGCGGTCCGTCCCGACCGTATGAAATCACCGAGGCAGCCCTCGCGCCCGTCGACGAAGCCTTGGAATCGGCCCGCCGCCACGGACTGCATCTTTGCCTGAACATCCACCACGCGCCGGGCTTTTGCATCAACTCCGGCCTGCGCGACGACCACCTCGCCCCCGAGCCCTTTGATCTCTGGACCGATCCCGAAGCGCTCGGTTGCTTCGCGCATCACTGGACCGTTCTCGCCCGTCGATACCGCCACGTCCCGCCCGGAGAACTCTCCTTCGACCTGGTCAACGAACCCGCGCGTTGCACTCACCCCGCCTACTCCGCCGTGGTGCGCGCCGCCGTCTCGGCAATCCGCGCCGTGTCGCCCGATCGCCCCGTCGTGATCGACGGGCTCGACGCCGGCAACACGCCCTGCCCCGACCTCGCCGACCTCGGGCTCGTCCAGAGTTGCCGCGGCTACTGGCCCTCGCCGTTGACACACCACCGCGCCTGGTGGGCTGGCGATCCCTTGACGCCCGCCCCGGCCTGGCCCGCCCCCGCTAACGAGAGCGAAGGTCTGCCCTGGACGCCCGAATCGCTCGACCTGCGCTTCGCGTCCTGGCTGGCGCTCCAACGCGCCGGCACACCCGTGTTTTGCGGCGAGCTCGGCTGCTACCACCACACGCCGCACCGCGTTTTCCTCGCCTGGCTGGAAGACCACCTCGATCGCTTCCGCGAATGGGGCTTCGGCTGGGCCTTGTGGAATTTTCACGGCTCCTTCGGCGTGCTCGACCACGGTCGCCCCGACGCGCCCTTCGTCGATTGGCACGGCCACCGGCTCGACCCCGATCTGCTCGCCCTTCTCCGCCGCTACTAGCTTCCGCGCGACTCAGCGGTCCGTTTCTCCTCCCATGTCACTCGATCTCACCACCCTGCCCTGGCAGCTCTCCGGCTGGCGTCCCTACGCCTGGAAACACGCGCGCTCCGTCGAGACCACCTTCTGGCTGGAAGCCGACATCGCCGCCATGCCCGCGCGTCTGCCCGGCTCCGTCCAGCAGATCCTCCGCGACCAAGGCATGCTTCGCGACTGGAACGTGGGCTTCGCCTCGCGCGAGGCCGAGTGGGTGGAGCATCGACACTGGGTTTTCACCTGCACGCTCCCCGCCTCAGACAGCGCCAAACTCTTCGTCGGCGAACGCGTCCATTTTCACGCCGACTCCCTCGACTACTCCGGCTGGATCCTGGTGAACGGGAAAATCGCCGGGACCTTCCGCGGCCCGCACCAGCCGGTTTCCGTCGACCTCACCGACGTCCTGGCCGCCGTGCCCGCCGACACCGCGCTCACCCTGGCACTTGTTTTCGCGACTCCGCCGGAGGCCTACGGCCAGATCGGCTACACCTCCGAAACCACCGACCTTAAGCCGCGCTACAACTACTCCTGGGACTGGTGCCCTCGACTCGTTCCCCTCGGCGCGCGCGGCGCGCTTCGACTTGAAACCAGCCGCGAGCGAGCGATCACGCTCGTCTCCGCCGCCACCACCGTGGTCGAGGATCTTTTGCACGGCTCCGCCGAGGTGCGCCTCCACGTCGACGCCTCCGCCCTTCCGCTCTCCGCCGAGCTGTCGGTCGCCGAGGCCTCCTCTGCCGCGCCCGTCCCGCTTTCCGCCGGCGCCAACACCCTCCGCCTCGCCCTAGCGCGCCCCGCCCTCTGGTGGCCGCGCGGCGAAGGCGAGCAGACGCTGCACGAACTCATGGTTCGCGTCCGCGACGCCTCCGGCGCCGAAGTGCACCGCTTCACCCTAGCGGTAGGCTTCAAACACGTCGCATGGCGCCACAACCCCGGCGCGCCCGGCGACGCCCTGCCGTGGCTCTGCGTCGTCAACGGTCGGCCCATCTTTCTTCAAGGCGTCAACTGGACGCCCATCCGCCTCGCCTATCAGGACACCACGCCCGCGGAATACGTCCGTCTTGTCGGCCTCTACCGCGACATGGGCTGCAACATCCTGCGCGTCTGGGGCGGCGCCTTCCTTGAGTCGCCCGAATTCTACGCCGAGTGCGACCGCGCCGGACTTCTCGTCTGGCAGGAGTTTCCCCTCTCCTCCTCCGGTCTCGACAATCGGCCTCCGCACGCGCCCGCCGTCGTCACGGAGCTAAGCGAGGTCGCCCGCCACTTCATCCGCGCCCGTCGCCACCACGCCTCGCTCCTGCTCTGGTGCGGCGGCAACGAACTCCAGGACGGGCTGGAGCACGAAAAGCACTTCGCCTCCCGTCCCTGCGACCTCTCCGATCCCTGCCTCACGGCCCTTTCCGATGTCGTGGCTCAGGAAGATCCCGGCCGTCGCTTCCTCCCCACCTCGCCCTCCGGGCCGATCTTCTACGCCAAGCGGGAAAATTTCGGCAAAGGCGTCCATCACCATGTCCACGGTCCCTGGGGCTTCGGCGATTTCCCGACCTACGCCGACTGGGCATCGTATTGGGAAAACGACGACAGCACGCTCCGCTCCGAGACCGGCCTCGCCTCCGCCAACTCCCTCGATTTGCTCCGTCGCCACGCCGCCGGCGCCACGCTCTGGCCGCCGACCACGCCGATCTGGAAACACAGCGCCTCGTGGTGGACCCAGGACGCCCGCCTTACCCATCGCTTCGCCCATCTTCCGCCCGACGAGGCGCTCGCCGCCTACGTCGAGCACACGCGCCGCGAACAGGCCGAGGGCCTGGCCCACGCCGCGCGTTGCTCGAAAAACCGCTTCCCGCGCTGCGGCGGCTTCCTCGTCTGGATGGGCCACGACTGCTTCCCCTGCCCGGCCAACACGTCGATCATCGACTTCGACCATCGGCCCAAGCCCGCCTGGCACGCCCTGCGCGAGGTGTTCCTTGAGCCCGCGCCGGCCGTGGCGGTAGCGACCGCTTCGCTCGGCGTCTAGCCCGACGCTGGCTTTACGCGACAGCGCGCAGGGAATCGCGCCGCGGCAGGGCGAGGTGCGGCATTCAGCCGCCCAAACCCCGCCGCATGTCCGCCCCCGTTTCCCCCGCACCGACTCCAGCGCCAACGCCGTCTCCAGACGAACCAGGCCGGCCGCGCCTCTGGCGCGTGGGCACGCTGGTTTACACCGGCTCCGGTCTCGCCGTGCTTTTCGCCTGGCTGCTCTGGGGCGACTTCGCGTGGAACATGAAGGAGCGGGCCATAGGTCCCGTCGCCCAGCTTCTTCTTCGGCAACTGGGCGCGACGGATTTCGTGGTCGGCCTGCTCATCGGCTCCCTGCCCGCGGCCATCGGACTCATTCTCGGGCCGGTGATCAGCGTGCGGTCCGACCGACACCGCGGACGCTGGGGCAGACGCATACCCTATCTGCTCATTCCCACGCCCATCATCGCCTTCTCGCTCGCCGGCCTGGCTTTCACCGCGCCCCTCGGCGCGGTGCTGCACGGGGCGCTCGGCGCGGGTTCTCCCGGCGAGATCGCCTGCCGGCTGATCGTCTTCGGCTTCTTTTGGACCACGTTCGAGATCTTCCAAACCATCGCGCAATCCGTCTTCGGCGGCCTGATCAACGATGTCGTCCCGCCGGA
>JAIXVY010000224.1 GCA_027482505.1 Opitutaceae bacterium
CGAGGACGAGGCCGAGGTCGGGCCGCGCACCGTCCTCCACGCCCAGGTCTTTATCGGGCGAGCCGCCCGCGTCGGCGAGGATTGCTGGATAATGCCGGGAGCCCATGTCGCCACCGAATGCCTGGTGGGCGACCGCGTCAGGCTTCACGCGGGCGTGGTGGTAGGCGCGGATGGCTTCGGCTACGAGTTCCAGGCGGGCCGCCATGTCAAGGTGCCCCAGGTGGGCGTGGTGGAAATCCAGGACGACGTGGAGATCGGCGCCAACAGCACCTTCGACCGCGCCCGCTTCAGCCGAACCGTGATCGGCCAGGGCACCAAAATCGACAACCTCGTGCAGATCGCCCACAACGTCGTGATCGGACGCCACTGCATCATTTGCGCGCAAGTCGGTATCAGCGGAAGCACTACACTGGAGGACTACGTGATCCTCGGCGGACAAGCGGGCGTGGCCGGCCATCTGCGCATCGGCAAGGGGGCCAAGGCGGACGGCCAGACGGGAATCAACTCCACGCTCGAGCCGGGCGTTTTCGTGAAAGGCTCGCCTTGCCTGCCCTACCAGCTCGAGCAGCGCATAAACGTCCTGCGCCAGCGCCTCCCCGAACTTTTCCGAAAGGTCGACTCGCTCTCCGCGGATCTGGCCGAGCTCAAGGCCAAGGCCTGAGCAACGCGGCCGGCCGGCTATCGCTTGGCGGCGGCCCGGCTTAAACGATCGCGCACCGCCGGGGCCAACCCCTCCTCGCCGACCGGCAGCTCGGCGTGGATGACGCGCCAGGTCGCCGCATCGAGACGCCGGAGCGCGGAAAACAAGTTGCGCGCGATCTCGGCCAGATCGCCCCGTTCGCTCAGCCAGTTAAGCCGCGAGTCGCGCCCGGAACGCGCGGGATGTCGCAGCAGCAAAATCGCTTCGTCGGCAGGCAGGCGGCCGAGCGCGTCGGCATCCAGCCTGGCATGCAACCGCAGCGGAGTCTTCGGGCTGTAGTGCCGCGCCAGCATGCCGGGAGCGGGCGCCGCGCGGGTGGGGTCGATACGGGCCGGCCGCGGACGCTCCACGCGCACGCCAAGCACGGCCTCCAGCTTTTCCACCGCCAAGCCGCCCGGACGCAGCAAACGGGGCCGACCGGCTCGGGTAAGATCGATGATGGTCGATTCCACGCCCACCTCGCATTCGCCGCCGTCCACCACGATTCGCAAGGCGGTGCCCGAAAGGCCGTCGCGCACATGTTCCGCGGTCGTGGGACTCACGTAGCCGAAGGGATTGGCGCTGGGCGCCGCCAAGGGTCGGCCGCTCAGCCGGATCAATCGCCGGAAAAGCGGATGCGCCGGCACGCGCACCGCCACCGTCGAGCGCCCCGCCGTGATCAAATCGGGAACTGTTCGGAGCTTTGGAAGAACCAAGGTGAGCGGCCCGGGCCAAAACCGCTCCGCGAGACGCAGTGCGGCCTCGTTCACGGTGGCAACAGAGCCCAAGTCCCGGGCGCCGGCCAAATGCACGATCAGAGGGTCGGTGGTCGGTCGTCCCTTGGCCTCGAAAATCCCCGCGCATGCGGCGGTGGAAAAGGCATCCGCAGCCAATCCGTAAACGGTCTCGGACGGCACGCCGACAAGCTCGCCTCGACGCAGCGCCGCGGCGGCGCGGGCGAGATTGACGGGCGTGGGGCGCAAAATGCGCGGCCGAAGCGACAGATGCGAAGTGGGCATAAAAAAACCGGGGTGGCGTTAAACGCGCCCCGGTCGGAAAAATAAAACCAAACCGGCCCGATTACTGGGCGAGCAGCATGGCGCGGCTGCGCTTGATCGTCTTGGTGACGCGGCGCTGCTGCTTGGCGGAGAGATGGGTATACTTGCGCGGCAGGATCTTGCCGGTGTCGGTGACGTAACGAACCATCAGCTCGGGCTGGGTGAAGGGAAAAGCCTCGGGCGTGAGGGACTGGGTGGCGGTGGTCTCGGTGGCGCTCATTGTTGAAAAAGAGGAAGAGGAAATCGGGAATTTAAGGTGTCTGTCAACGGAGATAAAAAACGAAGCGACGGGTGCCTCCGCTGCTTGGTCGCCCAAGCAACGAAGACTGCCCGCGCGTTAGGCGGATGCCTTCGCGTCCTTGTCGTCGGGTGAACCGGCGCCCTCGTCGCCGGAAGCGACGATGTAGTAGTCCTTGTAGGACTTGTCGTAATACTGGGCGTAGTAGTAGCCGGAAACCGCGAGATTGAGCCCATTCAGCACCGCTCCGTAACAGGTGACGTTCGAGTCGAGCAGACGACGAGCGGCGGCTTGGGCTGCCTTGCGGCGGACCTTGTTGAAGAAGATGGTGAAGATGGAGCCGTCGACCAACGGGAGCACCACCAAGGCATCGGAAACCGCCGCGAGGGGCGGGGTATCGATAAAGATGCGATCGTAGCGCTTGCGCAGATCCGAGATCATGATCTCGAAGCTCTTGTTGTTAAGAATCTGGGTCGGATTCTTGGCCCGGCCGCCGGTCGGGATGACATCCAGATTGGCATGCACCTCTTTCAGCGTGACCTCGTCCAGCGTGGCCGCTCCAGAGCAAACGTCGATCACGCCTTTCAGGTTTTCACGACGGAAGGACTTATGAATGTTAGGCTTGCGAAGATCGCAGTCCACGATGCAGACGCGGTCGCCGTGGGCGGCATAAACCAGCGCCAGATTCGTGGTGGTAAACGACTTACCTTCACCGGGGATGGTCGATGTGGTGAGAATGACTTTCGCATCCTTGGCATCGTCACGAAGGCGTAGACTGGAATGCAGCGTCAAGAATGCCTCTGAGACCTGTCGGTCGGCGTTGTTCACCACAATCTGCGCCTTGTCCGGCTGCTCCATCTTGCGGATTTGGGGAATGATGCCGAGCAGGGGCAGACCAACCACCGACTCGATGTCGAAGGAGCTCTTTACCCGGTCGTCAATGAAGGCGACAAAGAAGGCGAAGGCCAAGCCAAGGCCGAGGCCACCGACGACACCCACACCGATGTTCAGCGGAATATTGGGCTCCACATAGCGATTCGGAGCGGCGGGGATGGCGGTATCCACCTTGCGAACGTTCTGCAGCTCCATGGTGGAGATCATGTTGGTCTCGCGCATACGAGCCACGATCTCGGAAAGAATCTGCTCGTTGATCTTAAATTCCCGCTCCTGGTCCTGGTATTGAACGTTGAGTCGATCGAGGGCCAAGGAAGCTTCTTCGGCTTGCTTCAGGTTGGCGCGCGCCTCCACCTCGTTCTGCTTGGCGTTTTCGTATTCGGCCTCGATCGAGGAAGCGGCGGAGGTGATGGCTCGGGTCAGCTCGCGCTCAGCCTGGGCCAGCGAGTTGCTCGCCTCGATCATCTTGGGGTGCTTGTCGCGATACCGCTCACGCAGCTGGGCAAAGGCGATTTTCTGCGATGCGACCTGCTGGGTGAGTTGGCTGACGAGCGAGAGTTGGGCAATGAACGGAAGCTTGGCGAGGTCCTCCTTGGAGTCTTTGCGCGCCTGAACCTGGTTCCAACGAGTTTCCGATTCGTTGCGCTTGGCCTCGGCCTGAGCGACGAAAAGGCTAAGTTGCTTCAGGCGTTCGGTAACGATGTCCTTGCGCTGGTCCAGGGAGACCATGTCGTTTTTCTCGCGATAAGCCTGAAGGGAAAGCGCCTGCTCCTGCACGCGTTTACGCTGCTGCTCCACGCGGATCTGGAGATCCTCCACGCCGCGGATGGTGTCATCGATGCGGACGCGGGAGTTCCACTGAATGAGCTCATCGACGAACATGTTGGATATGCGCGCAGCGATGATTGGGTCCGGGTGGCGGTAGGAAACCGCCACCACCAAGCTCAGACGAAGCGGCGTGATGCGCCGATTTTGACCCAAAACCTCGCGCGGAGTGAGCGGATCGCCCCAGCGGCCCTTTTCATAGGGAGCCATGAACTGGCGCAGGTCCTCGCCGGTAATGCGCTGGTTGACACGATCGATGATCAACTGGCTCTCCATCACCTTCACCAAGGTGTTCAAGTCCTCGGTGGAACGAACCGTCGTGTCCACGACGGCCTCGGTCTGCATCACGCGCGGATCTTGGCGGAGAACCTGAACGCTCGCGGTGGATTCGTAGATTTTTGTCTGGCTGAACGTGTAGACGAGGGCGGACGAAAAAACGACCAGGAATACAACCACCACATACCAGACACGCTCACGCAGGATCAGCAGGTAATCGTTGAGGCTGCGCTGAGCGGAGCTTTCGCCGTAGCCGGTGGCGGGGTAACCATAACCGTAACCGTAGCCGCCATGGGCGTTTTCGGACGGGCCCGAGCCGGGCGATTGCTTAAATTGCGAATCCATGAGGTATGAGTCGAAGCGGGATCAGAAAAATTTCTCGGGCACGTAGACTACGTCGTCCACCTGAAGCGACCAGAGGTTGGAAGATTTGCTGTCGAGGAGCTTTTCGGCGTTTACGGTGAAGGTATTGCTCACGCCTTTGTCGTCCGTGCGGGTGATCTTGACGTTACCCCGGTCCGCAAGGCGGTTGAAACCGCCGGCTCGCGCAATCGCCTCGAGCAAGGTCAGGCCCCTTTCGGCCGGAAACGGAACCGCCTGCGGCGAGTTGACCATGCCAATGACATTCACCGCGCGTTCGGCGTATTTCAGAACGATGACAGTGACCTGCGGGTTGACCAAAAAATCGCGGTCGTAGAGCTGACGGATGAGTTCCTCCGCTTGGCGAACGCTGCGCTTGCGAAGGTCAACTGTGCCGACGAGTGGCAGGGAAACCGTGTATTCCTGGGAAACAGAGACCTCGCGGGTGAGATCTTCTTCCTGAAAGACCTTCACTTGAAGAATGTCGGAAGGCCTTAGCATGTAGTCCGAAGTGGCCACCGCCTGCACCGGAGCGGCGGGAGCCGGGGCGGTCGCCTCTTGGGCGGAAATTTTGACGGTCAAAACGGCAAGCGCGAGAACGAGAGCCGTGCGGCAAAGCACAAAGGGGAAAAAAGTGGGGATGCGCATAGAGACAAAAACGGGAGAAGACCGAAATCTTCTCCCGTTTGTTCCTAAATGGGAAGGGCGGTCTGCAATCGATCCGCTTAGTAGCGGAAGTTGGCCGCGATACGAAGAACGTTGGCGCTGAACTCGGCCCCGGCGAGGTCGGAGGAGTTGTCGTTGAAGGTATATCCAGCCTCAACATTCACGAACTCGTTGTAGGTGTAGGTCACGCCGACGCCGGCGACGATGTAGTCGTCGGTGCGGTTGATGCTCAGGTAGTCGTATTGGGAGTAACCGAGGTTGGCATTGACCGACCAAGCAGCCGTGAGGCTGGTCGAGGCGCCCACCATGATGGAAGAAATCTCAGTGCCAGAGGCGTCGGACGCCACCGAGAAGTCACGGCTAACGTCCAAGGTGAAACTGGTCTTGGGCGAGTAGGCGTAAACCAAGCCGGTGTTGAGACCGAGACCGGTTTCGTCGTCCGCGCCGGAAGCCTCGGGCTTGCGAACGTTGTAACCGATGTTGAATTTGCCGCTCAACTTGGCGGTGAAATCACCACGGGAACCGACGTTGAAATAGTAGTCGTCGGAGTCCGCGTTAGGAGCATCGACCTCGTTTTTACGATACTGCACACCAGCGCTCAGGTCGACCTTCTCGGTGATGGCGAAGAAGTAGTTGGCGGGAAGGACGTAGTTCGTCTGGTCGACGTAGGGAGTGACCTTGTAGTGGGTGCGATCATAGCGTCCGCCCAGTCCAACCTTGGACTTTTCGGTGAGGGCGTATTCGCCGTTCAGGCCGGCGGCGTAAGCGTCGCGGCGAACCAAAGTGGCGGCGTTGGCGGTGTCGCGGGAGTTCTGATTCAGCTCACGAAACGAAGCATTGGCATCCAAGTTGAGCTTGGCGCCACTGTAGTTGGACTCGAAAACCAAGTTCGTGAGGTTGCTGTTCAGGACGGTGTGATCGGAAAAAGCGACCAAACGCTCAAAGGCCTTAAAGGAACCTTTGGTCAGGGAGTTTTTGCCGAAAAGCACCTCGGCTCCGGGCACTACCTCAAACACCTCGTCCTTGATCTCGTTGCTCGAGCTGAAAGTGACGTTATCCTCATAACGAGCCTCGGTGCGAGCAGTCAGAAAAAGCTCTGCGTTATCACCGATTGCCAAGAAAGGCGCGGCGAAAGCGGGAGCGGCGGAAAAGGTGGATAGCAGGGCCAGACGACGCTTGGTGATCATAGGAAAAAACTTGGAACGTAACTAGTGATTGGAATGAAAATAGGTGGCAAGCTAACTTTAGGCCAAGTTACAGAGACTTTACCTTAAGTGTCCATCCGGACTGCGGCGGATGTCATGAAATCTACAGAATCTGTCAAATGCATCTTGAATGCATTTTATTCCGTCTGCCTGCGTGTTTGCATAACCAGTCTGGTGGGGGAGAGAGGATTTGCAGGTTTGCTTTAGCCGAAGCTCCGCGTGAACTGAAGGCACAGCGATGTCCGAAACTACCCCCCGTCCAGCGCCCGCCGCAAGTCAGGTCAATTCGGCGAAAATCGACGCGAATGCGCTGCGTCCGGCCCCGCCGGAAGGCTGGAGAAAACTTCTGCCCTTTCAGGTTCAACGCACGGATTCCGGACTTCGCGTCATCGTCGACTGGAAACGCGCCGTGCTCACCGTGCTAGCCATGGCGGTGTTGGGATGGCTGGGCGCGTCCGGCGCGGCGTATCTGTTCGTTAAATACCGCCGTGGCTTCACCGACGTGCAGTTGGGGCACATGCTTTTCTATCCATGGCGGCAGGAGCAGTATCGTGTGGCCCGGGGCGATTTTATCATAGAGGAGGCCAAGACGGCCCTTAAAGCCCAGAAATACCGCGAGGCCTTCCAAGGACTGCGCATGGGCGCTTCGCTTTCGCCCGGCAACCGCGACGGTCGCATGCTGCTGGCCCAGTTTTACGTGGTCTGGCAACGTCCAGACCTAGCCCAGAAACTTTTGGTGGAAGGCCTGGAGTCAAACCGCCGGGATCTGGAATACCTCAAGGCCCTTTTCAGTTTCCTGCTTCAACGCCAGGCGGACGCCGAAGTGGTGCGAATCACCCAGGAACTGCTGACGGACGCGCCCGTTGCGGGCGAAGCGAACAGCGAGCAGGTGCAAATGACCGCGATGGCGCGGGCGACGGCGCAGTTCTTTCGCGGCAACTACGACGCGGCGGAAGACACGTTGCGGCAATACCGCCTCGGCGAAACCGTGGATGGCCAGATCTTGGCCCTGCGCATCGAATGGGAACGCGGAGAGCGAGACGTCGCGCTCGGCCGCCTCCAGGCGCTGACCGAGCAGATACCCGAAAACGAACAGATTTACGCGCAATACGCCGCCTACCTGCGCGAAACGGGGCGCGACGACGAATTGCGCCGGCTCTGCGTGCTGCGCCAGCTCTCCTTTCCCGACAGGCCGCGCGCACGCATTGATCTGCTCTATCTTTACGACAAGGCCGGCGACGAAGCCGGCGTATCGGCGGGCGTGGAGTCTGTCTTTCTGGACTTCGCCAACAACGGCGAGGTCCTGCTCGCTTTGGCCGATTTCGCGGCCAACACTGGCCGGCCGGCCCTGGCCCGAAGAATCTACGACCACTGCAAGCAGAACAACCTGCCTTGGGAAGGACCCGCCCTGATGACGGTCGAAGCCCACGTGGTGGCGCGGCAATATCGTGAATCCCTCGAAGCCTGCCGCCAGATGATAAAGGACAACCCGGAATGGGGAAAGCGTTTTTATTCAGTGTTTAACGGACTTCAAGCCATTGCGAATTATGGCTTGAACGATATCGAGGCCGCACAGCTTTTCCTGAGCAACTTCCTCAACCAGGCAGGCGTGCGGGCGGAGAACCTGGTCGCGGTCTCCAGCCGGTTGATCAGCGTCGGCGCCAAAGACCAGGCGCGGCAGGTCTTGGCCCAGGCGGTGCGGGCCGACCCGATGAATCAAACGGCGCTGGCCGGTCTTATCCGGGTCGATTTGGAGTTGGGCGAAGCAGACTCCCTCCCGGCCAACCTCAGGATCTTGCTGACGATGCGCAAACCCCCGCGTGAACTTCTGGCCAACGCCTACACGATGCTTGCCAGTGATCGCTATCTGTTCGCGCCCGGGCGCGCAGGTCTTCTCGACGAACTCCGCCTGACCATGGTCAACCGAAACGCGAAGCCATGGGCGGCTCCGGTCAATGCCCAAGGATTGGGCGGGCATTCGGCGCCCTAGGCCTTGAGCAAGCGCCGCAGCGCGTCGGCTTCGGTCGTCAGCCGCCGGCGCATCGGGCTCGCGTCATAGAAATAACGCCCTTCCTCCAGCAGGCACTGGATGTAAATCATGCCGCGATAAACCGCCGCTCGGATCTGCGCCGCGGGATCAGTCGGGCGCGCCCCGTAGGCTTCCCAGAACATCGGCGGGAAGGCCTGCCCATCGAAGTTAAAAACCCATTCGTTGAGCGGATCGCCGAAAAGTCCCCGTTCGTGGTCGAGCAACGCGACGATCTTCGCCTGCGTGCCGCCCGGTTCCCGGCGGATGAGCACATTCTTAGGCCAAGGGTCGCCGTGCAGCACGCGGGGCTCCCGGATTTCGTCGAGCGCGTCGGCGCATTTTTCCGCGACCGCGAACCACGAGCGCGGCTCGGCGTCAGGCACGCCCAGGCGCGGAAAATCCGCGAGGAGGCCCAGGATCGCGCCGAGGATGAAATCGCTCCAACTTGCGCAAGGCGCGGCTGGGTGCGGCCAGCCGAAATGCGGCGCGGGCGTGGCGTGGATACGGCGCAGAAGCCCCGCGAGTTCGCGCCAAAGCATCGCGTCCTGCGCGGGCGTGAGTTGATCGCGCACCGAGTCCCAGTTTTCACCCTCGATAAATTCGCTCAGCACGGCGTCGCGGAGAGCGACGGTGCAGGTAAAATCCGCCGCCGCGACACGCGGGAGCAGCGGCGCGACCGCGGAGAGCCAAGGAGCGAGCGCATGCTCGCGGCGCAGCAAGTGATGCTCGACGTGGAAGAGTTGGCGGTGTCCATGCGGCGGAGAGACGCGCAGCACCCAGCGCCGACCATCGGCCGCGGTGAGTTTGAACGCATTGTTGAATGCGCCGATGCCTAATTCCGCGGCCTCCGCCAGAGCGATGTCGGGTCCAAGCAGACGCGCCGCGAACGCGTGGAGTTCGGCCGGCGACGGAGGCTGTTGGAACTCTTCGGGACGGCGGGACAGCGGCTGGTAGCGCATTCGCCCAGTGACTAGACGGACAGCGCACGATGGGCAGCAAAAAGCCCCGCGCCTTGCGGAGCGGGGCTTTGAACTGTTTCGCGGAAGCGAAGTCGCTCGGGGCGGCTTACTTCTTGGCCTTCGCGGCGGCGCGCTTCTCCTCGATCGCGGCCTGGGCGGCGGCGAGGCGGGCGACGGGCACGCGGTAGGGCGAGCAGGACACGTAGGTGAGGCCGACCTTGTGGCAGAACTTCACGGAGTCGGGATCGCCGCCGTGCTCGCCGCAGATGCCGAGCTTGATGCCGGGGCGGGTCTGGTTGCCCTTCTCCGCGGCGATCTTCACGAGCTGGCCGACGCCGGTCTGGTCGATCGAGGCGAAGGGGTTCTTCTTCACGATCTCGTTCTCGGTGTAGGCGCCGAGGAAGGAGCCGGAGTCGTCACGCGACATGCCGAGGCAGGTCTGGGTGAGGTCGTTGGTGCCGAAGCTGAAGAACTCGGC
>JAIXVY010000311.1 GCA_027482505.1 Opitutaceae bacterium
CTGCCTGCTCCTCGACGAACCGCTGAGCAACCTCGACGCCAAGCTGCGCCTGGAGATGCGCGCGGAGATCCGCCGCGTCTGCAAGGAATTCAAGCTCACCACCGTCTACGTGACCCACGACCAGAAGGAGGCGCTCTCCATCGCCGACCGCATGGCCATCCTCGACGGCGGCCACATTCTCCAGGTCGGCTCGCCCCGCGAGGTCTACGGCCGGCCGGTGTGCAAGACCGTGGCGAACTTCATCGGCGAGACGGATTTCATCCCGGGCCGCCTGCTCGCGCGCCACGGCCGCCAGGCCGAGGTGGAGACCGCCCTGGGCCGCTTCACCGGCGTCTTCGGCGACGCCTCCGCCCGCGCCCAGGCGGGCGCGGAGGTGACCCTCTCCATCCGCCCCGAATGCTGGACCCTGCGCGAGCGGGGCGATACGGCCAACAGCGTGCGCGGCCGCATCGGCGAGGCGACCTACCTCGGCGAGGTCGCCCAATATGATTTCGTGCCGGCCGCCGCGCCGGAGGGCGAGCCGCTCAAGGTTTACGAGCTCAATCCCCGACACCTCTCCGGCTCCGGCGCGGGCGAGCTCCACGCCGTGGTCGCCGCCGAGGACGTGGTGGTTTTGGAACGCTGAGCCGGGAGCCGCCGCCATGCTTAGAAACGCCGCCCTGCTCGTCCTGCTGTCCATCGTCCTCGCGCTGCCCTTCGCCCTCCGCCCGGAGGCCGAGGCCCTGGGCCGCGTGGACGACACCGTGGTGGTCATCTCGCCCCACAACGAGGCCATCCGCCACGAGTTCGAGGCCGCCTTCCGCCGCCGCCACGAGGAGCGCACCGGCCGCAGCGCGCGCATCGACTGGCGCCTGATCGGCGGCACCACCGAGATCGCCCGGTATCTGGAAGGTGAATACGTCGCCTCCTTCCAGAATCTCTGGACGCGCAAGCTGGGCCGCGAGTGGAGCGGGGTGGTGCAGGCCGCCTTCGCCGACGGACGCCTGGCCAAGGACGCGCCCGCCGAGGCGCGCGAGGCGCGCGAGACCTTCCTGGCCTCGGAGGTCGGCTGCGGCATCGACGTCTTTTTCGGCGGCGGCACCTACGATTTCATCACCCAGGCCCGCGCCGGCCGGCTCGTGCCGATGTATGGCGAGGGCGAGGCCCGGCCCGACTGGATGGACGAGGCCGTCGTGCCGGTGCGCCACGCGGGCGACGATTTTCGCGACCCGCAGGGGCGCTGGGTGGGCGCAGTCCTGAGCTCCTTCGGCATCGTCTACAACCGCGACGCGATCGCGCGCCTAGGCCTGCCCGAGCCGCGGCGCTGGGCCGACCTCGCCGACGCCCGCTATTTCGGCCAGGTGGCGCTGGCCGATCCCACCAAGAGCGGCTCGATGAACAAGGCCTTCGAGAACGTGCTCCAGGAGCGAATCCACGAGGTGGTGCGCGCGCGGATGGATGCGGCGCGTTTCGCCGGCGAGGAGGCCCGCGCGGCCGCCGAAAAGGAGGCCGTCGCCGCCGGCTGGGCGGAAGGCCTGCGCCTGCTCCAATCCATCTCGGCCAACGCCCGCTATTTCACCGACAGCGCGCAAAAGGTGCCGATCGACGTGGCCAGCGGCAATTGCGCCGCCGGCATGTGCATCGATTTCTACGGCCGCCAGCAAGTCGAGGCGCTCTCGCGGCGCGCCGGCAGCGCGCGCGTGGCCTACCGCTCGCCGCCGGGCGGCACGGTGTTCTCCGTCGATCCGGTGGGCCTCCTGCGCGGCGCCCCCAACCCCGAGGTCGCGCGCAGTTTCATCGAATTCGTGATGTCGCCCGAGGGGCAGCGACTCTGGAACCAGCGCCCGGGAACGACCGGCGGGCCGGAGCGTTTCGCCCTGCGTCGCCTGCCGGTGCGCAAGGACGCCTACACCGAGCCCGGCGTCGCCGAGCGCCGCAGCGATCCGGAGGAGAATCCCTACGCGCTGGAGAATCCGCTGGTCTATCGTCCGGAGTGGACGGGCGGGTTGTTTAGCGAACTGCGTTTCATCATCCGGGTGATGTGCCTCGACGCCCACCCCGAGCTGCGCGCCGCGTGGCGCGAGGTCGCCGCGGCCGGCTTTCCGCCCGAGGCCACCGCCGCCCTGGGCGACATGACGGCGGTCGACTACGCCGCCGCCTCCGGTCCGATCAAGCAGGCGCTGCGGGCCAAGGATAAGGTGGAGGAGCTGCGCATGGCCAAGGCGCTCGGCGAGCGTTTCCGCGCCCAATACGCCCGCGCCGCGGAGCTCGCCCGCGCCGGCCGCTGAGCGCGCCTGGTGGTCCGCGGAGGTTGAAGGGCGGAAAGGTCGAGCGATTGAAGGGGTGTGTCGGAACCAATCAGTTCAACGCTTAATCCCTTAACCCTTCCGAACCAGCCAGCGCCGGCCCCACGCACCCGACCCGCCGCCAACCATGCGACGGGGCTTTGTCGCCACAGCCTTCCTTGACACGCAAAACGGTATCAATTTGATATCACTGTGCCTAAAAAACTTGCCGTTCTCCTGATGGACCTTGCCAAGGCAGGATTCGTCAACCGCGGCGGCAAAGGCAGTCATCGCAACTACGAACACCCATCTGGCTATCGGCTCACCGTCTCCATCCACAAGGGAGAGGCAAAGCCATATCAGCAAAGAGATATCGAACAGGCCGTCGCAGCCGTCAAAGCCCCGAAAAAGCCATGAAAACCGCAGCACGAAAAATCAAAGCCGCCAGATATCTCAAAATCGTTGAATGGTCCGAAGCCGACAAATGCTTCATCGGCCGATGCCCGGGCCTTTTTCACGGCGGCATCCACGGAGACGACGAAGCGAGCGTCTATCGTGAATTGTGCGAAGCCGCCGAGGAATGGGTCGCCGCTCTCGAAGACGACAAGAAGCCACTTCCGGCCGCCACCGCCGGCAAAACTTACAGCGGCAAATTCGCCGTGCGTGTTGATCCCGCCTTGCATCAGCGAGCCGCGCTCAAGGCGCTTGTCCGAGGCGAGAGTCTCAATCAGTTCGTCGCCCACGCGCTGGCCGAAGCATAGCCAAGCGTTCGCCGGCGAGATCGGCTTTTAGCGCGGCTCGCGTCCGGCGTTTTGCAGGAACCAATCAGTTCAACGCTTCATCCCTTAACCCTTCCGAACCAGCCAGCGCCTGTGCAGTGCCTGCGGCACACGCTGCGCGCTGAGTTGTCGGTTGTTGAATGTTGGCTATTGGCTTGGGAAAGCCAGCGACTAACCACTGATAATCATCAATTAACAACGAGTTAGCGCACTGCGCGCTTGGTTGCTGATTGTGATGTGTCGGTTCGGAAGTCCGAAAAACTAACAACGATCAACCGGCAACCATCAACCTCACCGTATCTGCGGCACGCGGCTCGCGCTTGCTGGTCAATTGGTGCCAGAGGCCGGGATTGAACCGGCGACCAAAGGCTTATGAGTCCTCTGCTCTACCACTGAGCTACTCTGGCGGACCAAC